>NZ_JBEXPT010000005.1:0-91104 GCF_040612195.1 Streptomyces sp. NPDC006450
CGGAGCCGCCCCTCCCACCGCCGCCGCCCCGCCCGCCGCAGCGGCCCGGCTCACCGCGACCTCCGCGTCCACCGCCGGCCCCCGCCCCAGCAGCACCTCGGCGAGCTCCCGCGCTCCCGGCTCCGCGAACCGCACCACCGCCCGGTCGGGCAGCACCGTCCAGCTCCGCACCCGCGCCGCCCGCCCCGCGTGATCCGGCTCGGCGCCCACGCCCACGGCCACGGAGAGCGCCACCCCGCCGTCGGGCCCGCAGCCGCCCCGGATCCTGCCCCCGGCCCCGAGGCCGGCGTCGCGCAGGGCCTCCAGCAGCGGACCGACCACCCGGGGCGAGAGGCTCTCGCGGCCGCACGGGGTCCGGGGATGGACCAGCACCTCCCGGGCCCCGGCGGCCACCGCCGCCAGCGCGGCGTCCACCAGGTCCCCGGGGCTGAGCGGGACGGCCGTCCCGTCGGCGGCGCCCCGGGAACCGTTCAGCGACACCACCAGGGTCGGCCCCGCTCCCGCCCCCGGCACGCTCACGCCGCCCCTGCCAGATCGGCCCCCGGGAGCGCCTCGTCCGCGAGCGCCGGTCTCGGCACCACGATTCCGCAGCCCGCGCACACCGGCCCGTCCCACGCCCAGGCGGCGCCGGCCGACGTACCACCGGGCCCGCCGCCCGCCCGGGCCCCGGCGGCCACCGCCGCCACCGGCACCGGCCACTGCAACTCCCGGGCCCCGCACACCGGACACCCCGTCCCCGGTTCCGACTCCAGGGCCTCCACCAGCCGTCTGAGCACCTCACCCAGCGCTCCCTGCGGCCGCACGCCCGGGTCGGCGCACCGCACCACCGCGTCGCCGCTGCCGCTCCACGCCCACTCGGGCCGCCGCAGCCCGTCGTGCTTCTCGCGCCGCCGGCGCTCCGCGAACTGCCGTTCGTACTCCAGCCAGACCGCCCGCGCCTCCTCCAGCTCCTCCAGCGCGGCCACCAGCCGCGAGGGGTCCGCCGCCCGGTCCTCGGGGCCGATCCCGTGCCGGTCGCACAGGTGCCACCAGGTCGCGCGGTGCCCGTACGGGGCGAACCGCTCCAGGCAGCGGCGCAGCGAGTGGCGCCGCAGGGCCCTGTCGTTGCGTGCGTCGCGCACCTGATGGGCCAGACTCCGGAATCCCGCCATCACACCTTCACCTCCGCCGAGCGCCCAGCACCGGGCGCCGTGCCCGCCGCGCTGTGTTCCCCACAGGACCGGCGCCGTGTGCCCAACATGCCCGGCCCGGTCCGGGCGCATGCGGGGGCGGTCGAGGCGTGTGGGTGGCACATGGCCGGAACTCAGCGCCCCATGCGCCCCGCGACCACCACCAGCCGGGCCAGCTCCTCGTGGCAGATGTCGCTGTGCGCCCCCGAGGGGGCCCCGCCGCGCCGGACCACGGAGCCCGCGTCCACGCTCACGCAGCCCGCCGCGGGCAGGCCGCCCCGCAGCGCCGCGTCCAGGGTCAGCCGGGGGGCTCCCGGCACCCCCCGCACCCCGTCGTGCCCGATCGCGCCCCACCGCTCGTCGAAACCCAGAAGACCGGCCGAATCGCCGGCCATCCGGGAGGCCAGCGGGTAGAAGACCTTGAGGGAGGAGTCGTAGGGGGAATGGCAAGCGGTCAGCGGTCCGTCGACCCTGCCCTGCAGGCCGCGCAGGGCGCCCCCGCGCCCCCCGTCGTGCGGCAGGCTGTCGGCGAACGCGTAGTGGGAGAAGGCCCCCTGGAGCACGGTCAGGGACTTCACGTTCCGCGCCCCGGACGGCAGCGCGCGCAGCGAGAAGGAGACCACCCGGCCGCCGAAGCTGTGCCCGATGAGATGCACCCGCAGGGCCGGGCGGCGGCCGGCGAGCTCCGCCAGCAGCGGCCCGAGACCGTGTTCGCCGACCACACCGGCCCGTGCCTTCATCTGGTAGTACGTGGCCTGGCGCAGCACCTCCTTGGCCCCGTTCCACAGCGTCCGCATCCCGCCGCCCATCGAGAGGCCGGGCCCGGGGGAGTCCCCGGTGCCGTGGCCGTCCCCCGGGAACGTGGCGCCCGCCTCGGCCAGGGCCTCGGTGAATTCCCGGCACACCCGCAGGACGTCCCCGCTGAGGAAGTCCGGCACCTCGCGCGGGGCGAAGGCCGCCGCCAGGTCGTCGCCGGTGCCCACCCCGTCCACCCCGGCCAGCTCCCGTACCAGCGCGCCGAACTCGCTGAAGTCCACCTCCCCCGTGGGCCGTTCCTCCAGCAGTTCGGCGATCCGGTCCAGCTCCGCCGCCCGGCCGGGCCAGAACGTGCCCAGGGCCCGCCGGGTGGCCGCGTCCAGGGCCGTTCCGTGGCCCGGCTCCCCGGCACCCCCCATGGCGCCCCGGGCGTCGAAGTCGGGTATCGGCTCGTCCGAGAACCGGATCGAGGGCCACACCACCCCCACGTACCCCAGCCGCACCCCGGTCCCCACCAGATCCGCGAAGGGGGCGAAGAACCGGTCGAAGAGCCGGATCGCGGTGGACCGGTCGGAGTTCCATCCGTGGGCGAAGACCAGCAGGTCCGTGGCCTCGATCCCGAAGACCGCCTCCCGCGCGCCCGGGCCCGCGTCGCCCTGCGCGTCGAAGGTCAGCTCCACGTACGGCCGGGCTCCGATCCCCGCCCCCGTCGCCCCCGCGGCCCCCGCAGGCACCGCACCGCCGATGTGCACCATGACGCCCCCCTCCACGCCGTGTCCCTGTTCCGCAGCATCCTGCGGAACAGGCCGCCCGGCCAGCCCCTCCGCACCAACCGGTCCAACCGGTTCACGGATACAGCAGGTACTCCTCCCGTACCGCCGAGAACCCCGCCAGCCCCGCCGCCCAGTCGTCCGCGATCTCCTCGACGCCCGCCCCCGCGTCGACCATCCGCCGGACCCGGTCCGAGCCCGTGAGCCGGTCGATCCACTGGTCCGATCGCCAGGCGAATCCGCTCCACGCCCGCCGCGCGGTGACCAGCAGCCCGATCCCGGCCCGTACCGGATCGAAGGCCTCCCGGTCGTGGACGAGCAGCCGCACCCCGCCACAGGTCTTGCCGGCGTGCTTGGAGAAGGACGGCGTGAAATAGGCCTCCCGGAACCACACCCCGGGCAGCTCCAGCGCGTTCGCCGCCTCCGCCCACCGCCGGTCCACGCCCTGCGCCCCGACCAGCTCGAAGGGGGTGGTCGTACCGCGTCCCTCCGACAGGTTCGTCCCCTCGAACAGGCAGGTCCCGGCGTACGCCAGGGCCGTGCCCGGCGTCGGCATGTTCGGGCTCGGCGGGACCCAGGGCAGCCCGGTCTCCTCGAAGAAGGACTCCCGCCGCCACCCCGCCATCCGCACCACCTCCAGCCGTGGGACGGGGCCGGCTCCCCGCAGGAACTCGCCCGCGAAGAGCCCGGCCAGCTCGCCCGCCGTCATCCCGTGCGCCAGCGCGATCGGCTCCCGGCCCACGAAGCTCGCGTACGGGCGCTGCAGGACGGGCCCGGCCGCCCGCCCGGCGCCGACCGGGTTGGGGCGGTCCAGCACCACCACCGCCTTGCCGGCGAGCGCGGCCGCGCGCATGCAGTCGTAGAGGGTCCAGATGTAGGTGTAGAAGCGGGCGCCGACGTCCTGGATGTCGAAGACGACGGTGTCGACGCCGGCCGCCGTGAAGACGTCCGCGAGCCGCTGCCCGCTCTTGTCGTACGTGTCGTACACGGGCAGCCCGGTCGCCGGATCCCGCCCGGCCCCCTCCGAACCGCCCGCTTGGGCCGTCCCCCGGAAGCCGTGCTCGGGGCCGAACACCGCGACCAGGTCCACGCGGTCGTCCGCGTGGAGTACGTCGACCAGGTGGCGGGCGTCCGCGGTGATCCCCGTGGGGTTGGTGACCACCCCGACCCGCTGCCCGGCCAGTACGGCGTACCCGTCCGCGGCGAGCCGCTCGAACCCGGTCCGCACCCGGCCGGCGGGCACGCCCGGCGCCCGCGCCCCCGGGGCCCCCGCCCCCAGCGCGCCCGCGGCGCCCGCCGCCCCGGCCAGACCCAGCAACCCGCGTCGCGACAGCGTCATCGCGCCAAAGTAGGGCTCCGCACCCTTCCACCCGGACATACCGACTGGTTAGTCTGCCCGTGGTCCGGCAGTCCCGGATCCGGCAGCCCCGGGTCCGGCGGACGGCACCCTTGCGACACCCCGGCACCACCACCCGAGGCACCACCACACGAAGGGCGGACCCGTGAACGCGTTCCAGGACCAGCGAGTCGTCGTCACCGGCGCGGGCGGCGGCATCGGAGCCGCCCTCGCCCACCGCTTCGCCGCCGAGGGGGCGACCGTGGCGGTCAACGACCTCGACCCCGCCAGGGCCGCCTCCGTCGCGCAGGCGATCGGCGCCCGCGCCGTCGCGGTGCCCGGCGACGCCTCGGCCGTGATCGCGGAGGCCCGCGAGGCGCTCGGCGGCACCGTGGACGTCTACTGCGCCAACGCCGGCCTCGCCTCCGGCGGCGACGCCTTCGCCGACGAGGCCGTCTGGGAGGCGGCCTGGGACACCAACGTCATGGCCCACGTCCGCGCAGCCCGGCTGCTGCTGCCCGACTGGCTGGAGCGCGGGAGCGGGCGGTTCGTGTCCACCGTCTCGGCCGCCGGTCTGCTGACCATGATCGGAGCGGCCCCGTACAGTGTCACCAAGCACGGCGCGCTCGCCTTCGCGGAATGGCTCTCGCTGACCTACCGCCACCGCGGGCTCCAGGTCCACGCCATTTGCCCGCAGGGGGTCCGGACCGACATGCTCACCGCCGCGGGATCGGCGGGCGAGCTGGTCCTCGCGCCGACCGCGATCGAGCCGGAAGCGGTCGCGGACGCACTGTTCGACGGCATGGAGAAGGGCCGGTTCTTGATCCTCCCGCACCCCGAGGTCGCGGACTTCTACGCGTCCCGCGCCACCGACCCGGACCGCTGGCTGAGCGGCATGAACCACCTCCAGCGCAAGTGGGAGACCCGGTGACCGCGGACACCACATCAGAGGCCCCGGGCCCGGGTACGTCGCCTGCGGACCTGTCCTCCGCGCCCTCCCCCTCCCGGTACGCCGCCAAGCCCTGGCTCGGCCTGCTCAGCCCGGTCCAGCGGGCCCCGATCGCGCCCCCGCCCAGCGTGCTGCACGCCTTCCGCGCCGCCGTGTCCCGCGCTCCCGGGCACACCGCGCTCGCCTACTTCGACGGCCGCCTCACCTATGCCGAGACCGACGCGCTCTCCGACTCCCTCGCCGGCCACCTCGCCGCCCACGGCATCCGCCGCGGGGACCGGGTCGCGGTCATGCTCCAGAACACCCCGCACTTCGTGCTCGCCGTCCTCGCCGCCTGGAAGGCCGGGGCGGTCGTGGTCCCGCTCAACCCCATGTACAAGTCCGGTGAGGTCGGCCACATCCTGCGCGACTCCGGGGCCGCCGCTCTGGTCTGTGAGGCCCGGGCCTGGTCCGCGTACCTGCGCGGGGCCGCGCGGGGGACCGCCGTACGCACCGTCCTGACCGCCTGCGACCTGGACTTCCAGACCCGCGACGACGTACGGGTCCTCGCGCCGGGCCGTCCGGAGCAGGCGGCGGACGCCGCCGACCTGCACGCCGCGGCCCGCCGGGGCCACCCCGCCCCGCCCGACCCCGGCCTCACGGCCGCCGACACCGCCCTGATCAGCTACACCTCCGGCACCAGCGGCACCCCCAAGGGCGCCATGAACCCCCACGGCGCGCTCACCCACAACGCCGTGCGCCAGGTGACCGGCCACCCCCTCCCCGAAGGCGCCGGCTACTTCGCGCTCGCGCCGCTCTTCCACATCACCGGCATGGTGTGCGAGCTCGCCGCCTGCTTCACCAACGCCGGCACCCTCGTTCTCGCCCACCGCTTCGACGCCGGAGCCGTCCTCGACGCCTTCCTCGAACACCGCCCCGCCTACACCGTGGGCCCGGCCACCGCCTTCATGGCGCTCGCCGCCCACCCCGGGGCCACCCCGGACCACTTCGCCTCGTTCCAGGTGGTCTCCTCCGGCGGAGCCCCGCTGCCGCCCGCCCTGGTCGAACGGCTGCGCGCCGCCTACGGCTTCTACCTGCGCAACGGCTACGGCCTCACCGAGTGCACCGCCCCCTGCGCCTCCGTGCCCGTCCACCGCGAAGCCCCCGTGGACCCGGCCTCGGGCACCCTCTCCGTGGGCGTGCCCGGCGCCGACACCCTCGTACGGATCCTCGACGAGAGCGGCGCCGAGGTCCCCTTCGGCGAGACCGGCGAGATAGCCGTCCGCGGACCGCAGGTCGTCCCCGGCTACTGGGGCCTGCCCGCCGACACCGCCAAGGCCTTCCCGGACGGCGAACTGCGCACCGGAGACGTCGGGTTCATGGATCCCGAGGGCTGGCTCTACGTGGTCGACCGCAAGAAGGACATGATCAACGCCTCCGGTTTCAAGGTCTGGCCGCGCGAGGTGGAGGACGTGCTCTACACCCACCCCGCCGTGCGCGAGGCGGCCGTCGTCGGCATCCCGGACCCCTACCGCGGGGAGAGCGTGAAGGCCTACGTCAGCCTGCGCCCCGGCGCCGAGGCCGCCCCGGCGGAACTGTCCGCCTACTGCGCCGAGCGCCTCGCCGCGTACAAATACCCGCGCCGGGTGGAGATCCTGCCTGTCCTTCCGAAGACGACCAGTGGCAAGATCCTGCGACGGGAACTCCGGACACGCGACCACGGCTGAAAACGGCCGGACCGCGTTCGCACGGAGCCGCACACGCGAGGACACGAAAGGGAGGCGACAGCCATGGCCGCCAGGACCACGACGGAAACCGTCGGGACGCACGAGGCCCCGGTACCGCAGCGGCTGCTGGCCGTCGCGACCAGGCTGTTCGCCGAGCGCGGCTACGACCGGACCTCGGTCCAGGAGATCGTCGAGGCGGCCGGGGTCACCAAGGGCGCGCTCTACCACTACTTCGGGTCCAAGGACGACCTGCTGCACGAGGTGTACGCGCGCATGCTGCGCCTCCAGCAGCAGCGGCTCGACGCGGTGGCCGGTTCCGACGCCCCGGTGGAGGAGCGGCTGCGCGCCGCGGCCGCCGACGTGGTGGTCACCACGATCGAGAACCTCGACGACGCGGCGATCTTCTTCCGCTCCATGCACCAGCTCAGCCCCGAGAAGTTCAAGCAGGTCCGGGCCGAGCGCCGGCGGTACCACGAGCGCTTCCGCGCGCTGGTCGAGGAGGGCCAGCGCACCGGGGTCTTCTCCGACGCCACCCCGGCCGACCTGGTGGTGGACTACCACTTCGGCTCCGTCCACCACCTGTCGACCTGGTACCACGAGGACGGCCCGCTCACACCGCAGCAGGTAGCCGACCACCTCGCGGACCTGCTGATGCGGGCGCTGCGCCCCTAGGGGCGAGCACGGGATAGTCGGTGTAGCCCTCCGGCCCGGACACGTACATCATGAACTCCGGCCGGAGTTCGTTGAGCGGGGCGCCGGTGCGCAGCCGCTCCACGAAGTCGGGGTTCGCGAGGAACCCCCGCCCGAGCGCCACCAGGTCCGCGCCGCCGGCCAGCAGCGCCTCGGCCCGCGGCCCGCCGCCGTCGGAGGCGACCTCCTCGTGGGTCAGCCGGGGGTTGGCGATCAGGGTGCCGGGCCAGGCCGCGCGGATCTTACGGAAGAGTGGCTGCTCCGGGTCGGCGTGGACCAGGTGCAGATAGACCGGCCCGACCTCCGCCAGGGCCTCGACCAGCGCCGGGTAGATCTCCTCGGTGTCGCCCTCCTCGACACCGTTGACCTCGACTCCGGGCGAGATCCGTACGCCGACCCGCTCGGGGCCGATCGCCTCGGCGACGGCCCGGACCACCGCGACGGTGAACCGGATCCGGCCCGCCACCGACCCGCCCCACCCGTCCGTGCGCCGGTTGGTGTTCCGCGCCAGGAACTGGTGGAGCAGGTGGCCGTTGGCGGAGTGCACCTCCACCCCCGCGAAGCCCGCCTCGACGGCATTGCGGGCGGCGGCCGCGAAGTCCGCGAGGGTCGCCCCGATGTCCTCGGGCGTCATCTCCCGCGGATCGACGGCCTCCTGGGGACCGCCGGGTGTCTGCAGCGGTTCCGGGAACCGCACCACCGAGGGGGCGAGGGGGACGTGCCCGCTGGTGTCGGGGTGGCCGACGCGGCCGCCGTGCTGCAGTTGGAGGAACATCCGCCCGCCGGCGGCGTGCACGGCGTCGGTGACACGGCGCCATCCGGCGATCTGCGCCGCACTGTGGACGCCGGGGATGTTCGGGTAGGTCTGCCCGACGGCGCTCGGGGTGGTGCCCTCGGCGATGATCAGACCGGCCGAGGCGCGCTGGGCGTAGTAGGTGGCCATGAGCGTCCCGGGGACGCCGTCGGCCCCTGCCCGGTTGCGGGTCAGTGGCGCCATGACCAGGCGGCTGGGGAGTTCCAGGCCGCCGAGGCGGGCGGATTCGAAGAGACGGGATGCGGTGGGGACCTGCTGCGTCTGCGTCATGCCGGTACCGTAAAACCTGACGCCGATGTCAGATTCAAGTCGGGGACTCGGGACGGAGTGCACATGCGGATCGGGGAGTTGGCGGCGCGCACCGGGGTCAGCGAGCGTTCGATGCGCTACTACGAGGAGCAAGGTCTGCTGGTCTCCGACCGGACCCCCGGCGGCCACCGCGACTACACGGAGCGGGCGGTGGACCGGGTCATCCGGATCCAGGAGCTCTACGCGGCCGGACTGCACAGCGCGAAGATCGGGCAGATCCTGCCCTGCATGCGCGATGCGGACGGCGGACCGAACGTACGGGCCACGCCCGCGCTCGTCGCCGAGCTGAAGACGGAACGGGACCGGATCGACCGGCTGATCGCCGATCTGCTCCGGTCCCGTGAGGTGCTGGACGAGGTCATCGAGACGGCGGCGGGCCACCCCGGCACCGCCGCCACCGCCGCACCGACGGCCGTGCAAACGCCCTAGCCGTGGAGACGCCGTCACCGTGGAGGCGTCCTAGCCGAGCGGTGCGACCTCGCGGCCCCAGGTCTCCTTGGCGACCACCGCGAAGGAGACGTACCAGGCGACGCCCGCGGTGAAGAGGCCGAGGAAGCCGCCGGTGTGACCGAGGGCCGTGCTCTGCGCCAGATCGCCGAGGGCGAGGAACAGGAAGGTCAGCGCCAGCGAGACGAACAGCACCCGGTGCGCGACGTCCAGCTTCATGGCGGCGATCGACATGTACGCGGTGAAGAGGAACCAGGCCACGAGGAACCAGCCGGTCGCCACGTGCGCCTGGTCGGCCGGCAGCGTCGGGACGACGAACTTCACGTAGCCGGCGAAGGACATCCAGAACGCGCCGTACGAGACGAACGCCGTGGTCCCGAAGGTGTTGCCGCGGCGGAACTCCATGATGCCCGCGACGAACTGCGCGAGGCCGCCGTAGAACAGCGCCAGCGGCAGTACGACGGCACTGAGCGCGGCGTTCGGGACCAGCCCCGAGTTGAAGAGGCTGAGCACGAAGGTGGTGAGGGCGAACGCCGCGAGGCCGAGCGGGCCGGGGTTGGCCATGGCCTGCGGCGCTGTGGCGGGGGAGGCCGTTGCTTGCGGCGCGGCGGCGGGGGCCAGGGTGGAGCTGGGCATGGCGAAGGGCACTTTCAGTGGGGGACATCCCGAATATATCGGACTTCCCCAGTGGTCTGGACCATAGAAGGTCCGCCCCCGGAGGACCGAAGTCCCCCGGGGTGCGGCCCCCGCCATCGCCCGCCGGAGGCTACCGGTACCGCTTGAGCTCCCGGTGTGCGAGCGACCGCTGGTGCACCTCGTCCGGACCGTCCGCCAGCCGCAGCGTCCGCGCCGCCGCCCACAGCTCCGCCAGCGGGAAGTCCTGGCTCACGCCGCCCGCGCCGTGCAGCTGCACCGCGTCGTCCAGGATCCGCACCACCGCCCGCGGGGTCGCGATCTTGATGGCCTGGATCTCGGTGTGCGCACCCCGGTTGCCGACCGTGTCCATCAGCCAGGCCGTCTTCAGCACCAGCAGCCGCAGCTGCTCCACGGTGACCCGGGCGTCCGCGATCCAGTTCTGTACGACGCCCTGCGCGGCCAGCTCCTTGCCGAAGGCGGTACGTCCCACCGCGCGCCGGCACATCAGCTCGACGGCCCGCTCCGCCATGCCGATGAGACGCATGCAGTGGTGGATCCGCCCCGGCCCGAGGCGGGCCTGGGCGATGGCGAAGCCGCCGCCCTCCTCGCCGATCAGGTTCCCCGCCGGGACCCGGGCGCCGTCGAAGACGACTTCGGCGTGGCCGCCGTGGTCGTGGTCCTCGTACCCGTACACCGTCATCGCGCGCCGGATCTCGACCCCCGGAGCGTCCCGGGGGACCAGGATCATGGACTGCTGGCGGCGCGGGTCGGCGCCCCCGGGGTCGGTCTTGCCCATGACGATGAAGATCTTGCAGTCCGGGTTCATGGCCCCGGAGATGAACCACTTGCGCCCGGTGACCACATACTCGTCGCCGCCCGGGGAACGCTCGATCCGGGTCTCGATGTTCGTGGCGTCCGAGGAGGCCACGTCCGGCTCGGTCATCGCGAACGCGGACCGGATCTCCCCGGCCAGCAGCGGCTCCAGCCACTGCTTCTTCTGCTCCTCGTTCCCGAACTGCGCGAGCAGCTCCATGTTCCCGGTGTCCGGAGCCGCGCAGTTCGTCGCCGTGGGCGCCAGGTGCGGACTGCGGCCGGTGATCTCGGCGAGCGGGGCGTACTGGAGGTTGGTCAGCCCGGCGCCGTGCTCCGCATGGGGCAGGAAGAGGTTCCACAGCCCCTGACGGCGCGCCTCGGCCTTCAGTTCACCGAACACGGCCGGGGTGTCCCAGGGCGAGGCCAGCCGCGCGCGCTGCTCGGCGGCGACGGGTTCCGCCGGGTAGACGTACTCCTCCATGAACGCGAGGAGCCGCCCGCGGAGTTCCTCGGTACGGGCGTCGAATGCGAAATCCATGGGGGCTCCTCAGCCTTCGTGCGATTGACGGAGTGTGGTCAGACCGTGATCGATGAAGACCGGGACCAGCTCGCCGATCCGGTCGAAGCCCGAGCCGACGGTCTGCCCGAGCGTGAAGCGGTAGTGGATGCCTTCGAGGATCACCGCGAGCTTGAACCAGGCGAAGGCCGTGTACCAGGCGACCTGGGAGGCGTCCCGGCCGGAGCGGGCCGCGTACCGCTCGATCAGCTCGGCGGGCGCCGGATGGCCGGGGGCCCCGCTGGTCGTGCTGACCGGGGAGTCGGTCAGCCCCAGGTCGGAGCTGTACATCACCAGCAGCCCGAGGTCCGTCAGCGGATCGCCGAGCGTGGACATCTCCCAGTCCAGCACCGCCCGGATCCGGTCGTCGGAGCCGCCGATGAGCACGTTGTCGAGCCGGAAGTCCCCGTGCACCACCGTGGGCGCGGGGGAGTCGGGCAGGGCGCGCCCCAGGGAGCCGTGCAGTTCGTCGATACCGGCGAGCTCTCGCCCCCGCGAGGCCGCGAGCTGCTTGCCCCAGCGGCGCAGCTGCCGGTCCAGGAAGCCCTCGGGCCGCCCGAAATCACCCAGGCCCACCGCCTCCGGGTCCACCGCGTGCAGATCGACCAGGGTGTCCACCAGGCCCAGTACCGCCCGCCGGGTCCGCTCGGGGCCGAGCGCCGCGAGCTGTCGGGCCGTCCGGAACGGCACCCCGTCCACGTACTCCATCACGTAGAACGGCGCCCCCAGCACGGCCTCGTCCTCGCACAGCAGCAGCGGCTCGGGCACCGGCACCGCGGTGCCGTGCAGCGCCGCGATGACCCGGTGCTCGCGCCGCATGTCGTGCGCGGTGGCCAGTACGTGCCCCAGCGGCGGCCGGCGCACCACCCACCGGGAGCTCCCGTCGCCCACCTCGTACGTGAGGTTCGAGCGGCCGCCCTCGATCAGCCGGCCGGTCAGCGGCCCGGCCACGAGGCCCGGCCGCTCCCGCTCGAGATGCCCCCGCAGCCGCTCCAGATCGAGGCCTCGCGGAGCAGAGGGGGCCGCGGAGGAGTCCGGTGAGGGGGCCGGGCCCGGGGCTGAGGTCATGGTGCGCGCCTCCGTACGGGGTTGACGACGACGGAACGATCGCGACCCATGATGCCGACCAGTCGGTATGCCGTCCAGGGGGTGCGCCGAAGCGACCTCTCACCCGTCCCGGCGTCCGGCCCCCCCGCCCCGCCCGGTCAGGCGTGGCAGAGGATCGGCGTCCCGCCGTTCATCACCGTCATGTCCCGCAGCACCGCGAGGATGTCCAGCGGGACCCCCTCGGGCTCCCCGGCGAGTTCCGCGTAGGCCCGGTGCAGGTTGGCCACCAGCCGCTCGCTCTCCCGCCAGGCGGCGAACTCCCCGAGGTCGGCCTCCCGCGCCGCCTCCAGCGGGGTCAGCCCCTTCGCGCGGCCCTCCCGGGCCAGCTCGGACACGTAGCGCAGATAGCGCTCGGTGGCCTCGTACGCGCCGGGATCCGTCAGCGGCCCGTGCCCCGGTACGACCGTCTCCGCGCCGAGCGAGCGCAGCAGCTCCAGCGCCCGCAGCGAACCGGCCAGCGAACCCATCGCCAGGAACGGCGTGCCCTCCGCGAAGACCAGGTCGCCGGTGAAGACGATCCGCTGCTCGGGCAGCCACACCACGGAATCGCCCGTGGTGTGCGCGACGCCGGGGTGGAGGACCCGCACCTCGGTCTCCCCGACGTGCAGCGTCATCCGGTCGCCGTACGTGAGATCGGGCGCGGTGATGTCCAGCGCCCCGAAGTCGGTCGCCGGCCAGATCATCTCCAGCTGGCGCCCGGCGGCGAGCTGCTCGGAACGCGCGTTCTCGTGCCCCAGGACCAGCGCCTCGGGGGCGAACACGCCGTTGCCGTAGGTGTGGTCGCCGTGGTGGTGGGTGTTGACCACCGTGCGGGGGAGCGGCGCCCCCGCGGCCAGGACCGCCGCGCGCAGGGCCAGCGCCCGCCGCTCGGTGGCCGCCGTGTCGACGAGGAGCGTCCGGCCGCCGCAGGTCACGAAGCCGGCGTTGTTGAGGCACCAGCCGCCGTCCGGCTGGACGAAGGCGTACACCCCGGGCGCGGGCTGGACGAGGTACGGCTCTTGGGCGGGCATGCGCGCTCTCCCCGGGTCGCTGTGACGGGCCTTCGGCATCCTGCCAGTCACGACGGCCCGGGGGAGAGGGAACTGCCTCACTGGCCGTCAGTCGACGCCAGTCGCCGTCAGCGGCTGTCACGCCGCCCGGCGATCGTCAGCGATCGTCAGTGGTCGTCGTAGTGGTCGCCGTGCTCCGCGTGCCGGTGCCCGTCGTGCAGGTAGTCGACGTGGTCCCCGTGCCGGACCGAGTCGTGACCGCAGTCCGTGCCGTGGGCGTGCTCGTGGGCGGCGTGCGGGGCGTGCCCGGCGGGCTCGCATTCGTCCCAGTGCCCGGAGTGCTCGCGGTGGAGATGGCCGTCGTGCGCGTAGTCGACGTGGTCGCCGTGCTCGACCGCCCGGTGGCCGCAGTCGGGACCGTGGGCGTGGGCGTGCTCCTGGGCGGGGTGTTCCTGGTGCAGAGTCGTCATGGGGCCGACGCTAGTGCGGAAAGACCCCGATCGCCCGTTCTGTCCGCTGTGTGCCGCGCATGGCGCCACAAGGCGGACCATCGGCCCGTCGGCTCACCTGATGAGCGCCACCGCGAACACGGCCAGGCCCACCGTGCACGCCGTCGCGGCCAGCGCCGCACCCGCGGGGAGCGCGGCCGGCTGCGCCGTCGCCAGCTCCCGCACCCGCCGGTGGGCCACGCACAGGAACGCGAGCCAGAGCAGCGCGACCACCGCGACCCCGGCGACCGCCCCCAGGGAGCCGCCCGCCGCCATCAGGGCCTGGCGCAGCGCCAGTACGGCCACCACCGCGCACGACAGCGTCGTACGCCGCCACGCGAGCCGGGTCCGCTCGGGCTGCAACCCCGGGTCGCGGCCCTCGGGACGCGGGGGACCGGCGGCGTCGGCCGGGACGCTCACCGCCCCTTCGTCCAGCCCAGCAGGACGACCATCATCATCGTCACCGCGACCAGCCCCACGCCCAGGCTCAGCACCACCGGGAACCGGGACATCGGCAGATCCTCGCCGCGCCGCATGGCGCGCTCGCACCCCACCCAGTGGTTCACCGCGCGCAGCGCACAGGCCGCGCCCACCGCGAGCAGCGTGATGGACATGCTCACGCGTACCGCCCACCGCAGGTCGGGCAGGAACTGGTCCACGGCGAACCCGCCTCCGATCAGGGCCAGGGCCGTCCTGATCCAGGCCAGGAAGGTCCGCTCATTGGCCAGCGAGAAGCGGGAGTCGGGGGTCGCCCCCTCGTCCCTCACCCGAGCCGGCGCGAACCACAGCCGCACGTCCTTGACGAAGTCGATCACCTGTCCAATCTACTGGCGTCCCGTCCTACCGGCGCCCGGAGCGGAACTCCAGCAGCCTGCGGTACGCCTCCAGCCCGTCCGGCACCCACGGCCAGGAGCCGTCCGCGACCCGCCTGCCCACCTCCTCCGCGGGGAGCCACGCGTGCCAGGCCACCTCCGAGGCCTGCGGCCGTACCGGCAGCTCGCAGCGGACCTCGTGCACGTAGCTCCACCAGGCCCCGCCCGGGCCCTCGTACAGGAACTTGAACAGCGGATCCGGCTGCTCCAGCCGCGCCACCCCGAGCTCCTCCTCCGCCTCCCGCAGGGCCGCCTGCGCGTAGCTCTCGCCGGCGCCGACCACCCCGCCCACGAACATGTCGTAGTGGGAGGGGAAGACCAGCTTCGAATCCGTCCGCCGGTGCGTGAAGATCCGTCCCTGCCCGTCCCGGGCCAGTACGAAGACGCAGCGGTGGATCAGCCCGGCCGCGTACACCTCGCCCCGCGGCGCGCGCCCCGTCACCCGGTCCTCCCGGTCCACCACGTCCAGTACCTCGTCGGCCGCGCTCATGCCGTGATCCCTCCGCTCCTGTTGACTGGTTACCGCTCCGTAGCAAAGGATCGCCCCACCATCGACGGAGGACGGGTTCCACATGACGTACGACGCAGACGTGATCGTGATCGGGGCCGGGCTCGCGGGCCTCGTGGCCACCGCCGAGCTCGTCGACGCCGGCCGCAAGGTCATCCTGCTCGACCAGGAGCCCGAGCAGTCCCTCGGCGGCCAGGCCCACTGGTCCTTCGGCGGCCTGTTCTTCGTCGACTCGCCCGAGCAGCGCCGCATGCGGATCAAGGACACCCGCGAGCTGGCCCTCCAGGACTGGGCCGGCACGGCCGGCTTCGACCGCGAGGAGGACGCCTGGCCGCGCCGCTGGGCCGAGGCCTACGTGGACTTCGCGGCCGGCGAGAAGCGCCCCTGGCTGCACGCCCAGGGCGTCCGCTTCTTCCCCGTCGTCGGCTGGGCCGAGCGCGGCGGCTACGACGCGAACGGCCACGGCAACTCCGTCCCGCGCTTCCACATCACCTGGGGCACCGGCCCCGGCCTCGTGGAGCCCTTCGAGCGCCGCGTACGGGCCGGGGTGGCCCGCGGACTGGTCCAGCTGAAGTTCCGCCACCGGGTCACCGGGCTCTCCCGTACGGCGGGCACCCTCGACACCGTGACCGGCGAGGTCCTGGCCCCCTCGGACGCCGAACGCGGCACGGCGAGCGGCCGCGAGGCCACCGGGGAGTTCTCCCTGCGCGCCCAGGCCGTGATCGTGACCAGCGGCGGCATCGGCGGCAACCACGACCTCGTCCGGGCCCAGTGGCCGGCCCGGCTCGGCACCCCGCCCGCGCGGATGCTCTCCGGGGTCCCGGCCCACGTGGACGGCCTGATGCTGGGCATCGCGGAAGGGGCGGGCGCCAGCCACATCAACAAGGACCGGATGTGGCACTACACCGAGGGCATCGAGAACTGGAACCCGATCTGGTCCCGGCACGGCATCCGCATCCTGCCCGGTCCGTCCTCGCTCTGGCTGGACGCCACCGGCAAGCGGCTGCCCGTACCGCTCTTCCCGGGCTTCGACACGCTCGGCACGCTCGACCACATCATGAAGACCGGCCACGACCACACGTGGTTCGTCCTCAACCAGCGCGTCATCGGCAAGGAGTTCGGGCTCTCCGGGTCCGAGCAGAACCCGGACCTGACCGGCAGGTCGGTCCGCGGGGTCATCGACCGGGCGCGCCAGGCCGTCCCCGGACCGGTGCAGGCCTTCATGGACAACGGCGCCGACTTCGTGGTCGAGAAGGACCTCTCCGCGCTGGTGCGCGGCATGAACGCGATCACCAAGGACGGACTCCTCGACGAGGAGACGGTCCGCCGCGAGATCGTCGCCCGCGACCGCGAGATCGCCAACCCCTTCACCAAGGACCTCCAGGTCACCGCGATCCACGGCGCCCGCAAGTACCTCGGGGACAAACTGATCCGCACCGCCGCCCCGCACCGGATCCTGGACCCCGCGGCGGGCCCGCTGATCGCCGTCCGGCTCTCGATCCTCACCCGCAAGTCCCTGGGCGGCCTGGAGACCGACCTCTCCTCCCGCGTCCTGACCGCCACGGGAGAACCCCTCCCGGGCCTCTACGCGGCGGGCGAGGCGGCCGGCTTCGGCGGCGGCGGCGTCCACGGCTACCGGGCCCTGGAGGGCACCTTCCTCGGCGGCTGCATCTTCTCGGGGCGGGCGGCCGGCCGTGCGGCGTCCGCGGCCGTCTCCTGACCCCGTCTCCTGACCCCGTCTCCTGACCCCGTCTCCTGACCCCGTCTCCTGACCCCGTCCCCTGAGACCGGCCGCTCAGGGCAGACGGGTCACCAGGCGGAACCGCTCCGCCACGACCGGGGTGTCGTCGTCGACCGTGAAGTCGGGGTCGCCGACGGCCTCCCGCATCTGCGGACCGTGCCAGAACTCCTCGTGCCCGGCGCGCCATTCGGCCACGGACGTGAACCCCTCGCCCTCGTCCAGCGCGTGCTGCAGGTCCACGTCCGCCAGCCGCAGCACCCGTACGTCCGTCACTTCCAGGACACCCACCGCACGCTCGGCGGAGTCCACGATCGCCATCAGCTCCCCCGCCACCGGCAGCGGGTCCCCGGCCGCCTCGTAGTCGGCCAGGACGCCCGTGGTCGTGGTCTTGGCGCCGCTCAGCACGGCTGCCACCAGCATGTCGCGCAGGGGCCCCGGGAAGGCGAACTCGATGGGCGGGAGATCTTCGTAGGCCGTCATGGACCCACCCTACGGTCCCGCGGGCGACCCGGACCGGGGAGGGAGGCGCCCGGCCCGCAACCTGCCGACAACTGCCACGAACCGGAACAACCGCATCAACTCACCTGTCTGAAAGACCAGTTGAAACTAGCCACGCGGTGGACTGGACCTTGACGCGGAGCTGTGCGTACCGCTTTGCTGTGCGTGATCTTCCGGCCACACCGTCCAACCGCCCGCGTCCTGGAGGGAAACCCGCGGATGCCGCCCCCTCCGCCGCCCTTCGGCCGCGCCCGCAAGCGGGACGCCCAGCTCTTCGACCCGGCCCTGTGCGACTCGGAACTCGTCGACGTCCGCGCGCAGTTCACCCAGGGCCGCTGGGCCAAGGCGCGCACCCTCCTCGTCGCCACCGGCGACGACTGGGACCGTCGCGGGCACCGCCTCGTCGTCCTCGGCGAGACCCCGGCCGCCACCGCGTGGGCGCACGAGTGGCTCCTCGCCGAACCGGAGAGCGCCGACGCCGTCACCCTCCTCGCCTGCGCGGCCGTCTTCCGCGCCCTGCGCCGCAAGGGCACCCCCGAGGCCGCCGAGGAGGCCTGCCGCCGCGCCGCGGCGCTGCTCCCGGCCGACCCCACCCCCTGGCTCGGCCTGCTGCTGCTCACCCGCGCGTTCGGTACCGAAGAGGAGTTCAGCCGCCACTTCGACCAGGTCCGGGCCCGCCACCGCGAACACCACCACGCCCACCACCTGATGGTCTCCCGACTGGCCGAACGGGCCCCCGCCGCCGGCCGCGACCCGCTCCACGAGGTCTACGACTTCGCCGCCTGGGCCGCCGAGGAATCCCCGGCCGACTCCCCGCTCGCCGTCCTGCCCGTCATCGCCCACGCCGAGCGCTACCGCGTCCTCGCCGCCGGGCAGGGTCACGGCCCGGACGCCGGAGCCGAGCACTGGTCGGGCCGCCGCCCCCGCCAGGTGCTGCGCTCCGCCTTCGACTGGTGGCTGGAGTGGGAGCGCGAGGACCACCCCCGCAACCGGGTCGACCTGAACTTCCTCGCCCACGCCAAGCTCTGCGAGGGCCGCCCCGCCGAGGCGGCCGCCCTCTTCCAGCGCATCGGCAGCCACGCCACCCAGGCCCCGTGGTCCTACCCGGACCTCGACCCGCACAAGGCCTTCCTCGCCGCACGCAGCGCCGCGCTCGGCACCGCCTGACCCGGCTCGGCCGGCGCACCCAGCAGACACCGCTCAGCAGGCACACCGCTCGGCCAGAACCGCTCAGCAAGCACCACCGCTCAGCCAGAACCGCTCAGCAAGGACCGCTCAGCAAGGACCGCTCCGTCCCCGCCCCGAAAGGACGCCCCGCCATGCCGACGGGCAGATCCACCACGCTCACCGACCCGGCCGGCCAGGCCGAGATCCGTACGTACAAGGGCCAGGACCGCGCCCTGCGCGCCGGCCGCCTCGGCACCGCCGGCCTGCTGCTCTCCGTACTCGCCGCGAGCGCGCCCCTGATGGTCGTCGCGGGTGTCATGCCCACCACCTTCGGGGTCATGGGCATCGTCGGACAGCCCCTGCTGTTCGTGATCCTCGGCGCCGTCCTCGCCCTCTTCAGCGTCGGCTACGCCGAGATGAGCCGGCACGTCCACAACGCCGGCGCCTTCTACGCCTACATCGCGCGCGGGCTCGGCCCCACCGCCGGCGCCGGCGCCTCGTTCGTCGCCCTCTTCGCGTACAGCGCCATGCAGGTCGGCGTCTACGGCATCCTCGGCTTCGAGATCTCCGGCCTCTTCGCCACGTACCTCGAGACCGAACTCGCCTGGTGGATACCGGCCCTGGCCGCCGTCGCCCTCACCGGCGCACTCGGCTGGCTCAAGATCGACCTGAACGCCAAGGTCCTCGGCGTCCTCCTGCTCATCGAGGTCCTCCTCGTCGTCGTCTTCGACGCCGCCGCCCTCGGCAAGCCGGGCCCCGACGGGCTCTCGCTGCACGCCTTCGACCCCGCGACCCTGACCGGCGCCGGCCTCGGCACCGCCCTGTGCTTCTGCATCGCCGCCTTCGTCGGCTTCGAGCAGTCCCCGGTGTACGCCGAGGAGACCAGCAGGCCGCACATCGTCGTCTCCCGGGTGATGTTCCTCGCCGTCGGCTTCGTCGCCCTCTTCTTCGCCTTCAGTGCCTGGGCCCTCACCGTCGCCACCGGCCCCGGCGACGTGGTCAAGGCCTCCGCCGAAGCCGGCCCCGGACTGCTCTTCCAGCTCACGGAGATCCGCCTCGGCGCCGCCTTCACCGACGTGCTGCACGTCCTCTTCGTGACCGGCATGTTCGCGGCGATGCTCAGCTTCCACAACGTCGTCTCCCGCTACGCCTTCGCCATGGGCCGCGAGGGCCTGCTCCCGGCCGCCTTCGGCCGGACCAACGCGGGCACCGGCGCGCCCGCCACCGGCTCGCTCCTGCAGACCGTGATCTCCGTCGTGGTTGTCCTGGCCTTCGCCTTCACCGACGACACCCCGGCCGGCGATCCCACCGTGCCCGTCCTGCACCTGTTCACCTGGATGGGCAGCGTCGGCGCCCTCGGCGTGACCCTCCTCATGGCCACCGCCTCCTTCGCGGTCATCGCCTTCTTCGTCCGCCGCGGCACCGCAGGCGCCCAGCTCTGGCGGCTCGCCGCCGCGGGCCTCGCCGGCCTCGCGCTGCTCGCCATCGCCGTCTACACGGTCAAGGACTTCGGCGTCCTGGTCGGCGCCGAGGAGGGCTCCGCGCTGAGCTGGGCCCTGCCCGGCATCATCGCCGCCGCCGCCGTCGTGGGCCTGGCGTACGGGCTCATCCTGCGCTCCGCCCGCCCCGCGGTGCACGCCCGCATCGGCCTGGGCAACGAGGCCTTCCGCCTCGACCAGGCGGCGGAGTCGGAGTCGGAGTCGGCCGGGACCTCGATCCCGGCCCCGCGCGGCTGACCCGTACACGTACGAAGAGGGGCCCCGCCGTGGCGGGGCCCCTCTTCGTACGCGGAGCGGAGTTCAGGCCTTCTTGACCACGCTGGACTTCAGCTGCATGGCCCCGAAGCCGTCGATCTTGCAGTCGATGTCATGCCCGTCGACCCCGTCGACGAGCCGGATGTTGCGCACCTTGGTACCCGCCTTGATCCCCGAGGGGCTGCCCTTGACCTTGAGCGCCTTGACGACGGTCACGGTGTCGCCGTCGCTCAGCACGTTCCCGACGGCGTCCTTCACGACCTGGGCTCCGGCGTCCCCGCCGGCCTCGGCGTCGCCCTCGGCGGGCACCCACTCGTGACCGCACTCGGGGCACACCACGAGCGCGTTCATCTCGTAGGTGTACTCACAGGAGCATTTCGGACACGGGGGAAGGTTCTCGTTCACCGGCCCAGAATATCCCGAACCCGTCGTGCACGGCCCGCCGCACAATGCTCCCCCAACGCAGAAAACCCCACGTGAAGTGGGGTTTTCGCTTGGTGTCCGAGGGGGGACTTGAACCCCCACGCCCGATAAAGGGCACTAGCACCTCAAGCTAGCGCGTCTGCCATTCCGCCACCCGGACAAGGTGTCTGTCTCGCGTCCCTCGCGGGCCGTTCCGACGTGGAAAACATTACCAAACATTCCGGGGTCCTCGATCACACCCCCCGACGGCCGGGGATCGCCCTTGGGGGAAGCGCCCCGGGGCGCGAGGATGGAGTCAGTTCGGTACTGATCAGTGGGAGGAAGCAGCGTGAGCGAATCGGGCGCGGGCAGGGCCGTCTCCGGCGAGGACGAGGTCGTCGACCTCTGCCGGGACCTCATCCGGATCGACACCAGCAACTACGGGGACCACTCCGGGCCCGGGGAGCGCAAGGCGGCCGAGTGGGTCGCGGAGCAGCTCGCCGAGGTCGGGCTGGAGCCGCAGATCTTCGAATCGCACAAGGGACGCGCCTCGACCGTGGCGCGGATCGAGGGTGAAGACCCCTCGCGGCCGGCCCTGCTGATCCACGGGCACACCGACGTGGTCCCGGCCAACGCCGCCGACTGGACCTACGACCCCTTCGCCGGGGAGATCGCCGACGGCTGCGTGTGGGGCCGCGGCGCGGTCGACATGAAGGACATGGACGCGATGACGCTGGCCGTCGTACGCGACCGCATGCGCAGCGGCCGCAAGCCCCCGCGCGACATCGTGCTGGCCTTCCTCGCCGACGAGGAGGCGGGCGGCATCTACGGCGCCCGGCACCTCGTCGACAAGCACCCCGACCTCTTCGAGGGGGTGACGGAGGCGATCGGCGAGGTCGGCGGCTTCTCCTTCACCGTCAACGAGAACCTGCGGCTGTACCTGGTGGAGACCGCCCAGAAGGGCATGCACTGGATGCGCCTCACCGTCGAGGGCACCGCGGGCCACGGGTCCATGACCAACAACGACAACGCCATCACGGAGCTCTGCGAGGCCGTGGGCCGCCTGGGCCGCCACACGTGGCCCGTACGCGTCACCAAGACCGTACGGAGCTTCCTGGACGAGCTCTCGGACGCGCTGGGCACCCCGCTCGACCCCGACGACATGGACGCCACGCTCGCCAAGCTCGGCGGCATCGCCAAGATGGTCGGCGCGACGCTGCGCAACTCCGCCGCCCCGACCATGCTCGGCGCCGGCTACAAGGTCAACGTCATCCCCGGCCAGGCCACCGCCCACGTGGACGGCCGCTTCCTGCCGGGCTATGAGGACGAGTTCTTCGCCGACCTCGACCGGATCCTGGGGCCGCGCGTGAAGCGGGAGGACGTCCACGCGGACAAGGCGCTGGAGACGGACTTCGACGGCAAGCTCGTGGACGCCATGCAGACCGCCCTGAAGGCGCACGACCCGATCGCGCACGCGGTCCCGTACATGCTCTCCGGCGGCACGGACGCCAAGTCCTTCGACGACCTCGGCATCCGCTGCTTCGGCTTCGCTCCGCTCCAGCTCCCGCCGGAGCTGGACTTCGCCGGGATGTTCCACGGCGTGGACGAGCGGGTGCCGGTGGAGGGCCTGAAGTTCGGCGTACGGGTGCTCGACCGGTTCATCGACGAGTCCTGAGGCGGGCGGGCGACGGGTGGCGGGCGGAGCGGGGCGTTGCTAACGCCCGGGAATCGAGAAGGTGTGCGGAATCCACTGAGAAGAGTGAATGCGCTCATACGCTCGTAGCCCCGGTGATCCCTCCTCGTTACAGGTGGTGCGGTCCGCGGCTGGGACCGCGCTTGCCTACTAGGAGGAACAATGCTCAAGAAGGTTGCCGCCGCTGCGGCTGTCACCGGTGGTCTGGTTCTCGCGGGTGCGGGTCTGGCTGTCGCCGACGCGGGTGCCCAGGGTGCGGCCATCGGTTCGCCCGGTGTCGCCTCCGGCAACGTCATCCAGGTTCCGGTCCACGTTCCCGTGAACGTCTGCGGTAACACGATCTCCGTGATCGGTCTCCTGAACCCGGCTTTCGGCAACACCTGCGTCAACGCCTGACGTATCTGAAGTTCTCGGCCCCGGAGTGCATTCCAGCGCTCCGGGGCTGCCGGGCTTCAGGGGCCCGATGACGATCTTTCGGCGTGCCGGGCGGGGGAGTCTGTGCGGCCGGCGCGCCGACCGGGCGTGCACGTGGGTGAACGTGCACGACGCACACACCAGGGGACGAAGTACAGATGCGACGACAGGTACAGGTCACCGGCAGGAAGACCTTGGTCACCATGGCGGCCGCGGGGGGTCTGCTCGCGCTCGGAGGGGGATACGCGCACGCGGACTCCGGCGCCTCCGGCCGCGCCGCGAACTCACCGGGACTGCTGTCCGGGAACGCCCTCGAGGCACCCGTGGACGCGCCGCTGAACGCCTGCGGGAACACGGCGACGGTGGTGGGGGCCCTCAACCCGGCCTTCGGAAACCGCTGCGCGAACCTCCCGGGCCGGCCCGGACACCCGCAGCATCCTCAGCACCCGAACCACCCCCAGCACCCCGAACACCCCCAGCACCCCGAACACCCGGGCGACCCGCACGAACCGTGCGACGAGGACACCGGCCCGGGGCACCCGGAACACCCGGAACACCCG
Source organism: Streptomyces sp. NPDC006450 (assembly GCF_040612195.1). Taxonomy (NCBI): domain Bacteria; kingdom Bacillati; phylum Actinomycetota; class Actinomycetes; order Kitasatosporales; family Streptomycetaceae; genus Streptomyces; species Streptomyces sp. NPDC006450. Next base: position 23,145 of record NZ_JBEXPT010000005.1, read on the forward strand.
AGCGGGCCCGGGGGCCACGAGAACCCGGGCGGTCCCGGCGACGGAAACCCCGGTGGTCCTGGGGGCAACGAGAATCCGGGCGGTCCCGGGACCCCGGGCGGGCACGGCACCCCCGGTGGTCCCGGGGGCAACGGCACCCCCGGCGGTCCGGGTGCCGGGCAGCAGCCGGGGACTCCGGCCGGCCCCGGCGCGGGTACCGGTACGGGGCCCGGCGCCGGATCGGTGACCCCGGTGACGCACCCCGCCCAGGGGACCGGCACCGGTACCGATACCGGTTCGACCCCGGCCGGGGGACTCGCCGCCACGGGCTCCGGCGATGTCCTCACCGCAGGAGTTCCCCTGGCCGCGGGCATGCTGCTGGCGGGCGCCGTGCTCTACCGCCGGGGCCGCAGCGCGGCCTGACGGTTCCTCAGGACGCGGGCCCCGCCCCAGGGGCCCGCGTCACCAGGTCGCGCGGACCTGGCGGATGATCCGGCGGCGCAATCGCACGCGGCGACTGCCGTCCCGAAGCAGGGTCAGCCGGTCGAGCTCCCAGTGCCCGTACTCGGCGTGTTCGGTCAGCAGGCGGGTCGTTTCCTGACGTGGAACCCCGCGGGGCACGTACAAGTCGACAAATTCGTATTCCGGCATCGCATCTATTGTGCCGTGAGAGCCCCGCTACGGATAGCGTCTGCACTATGTCTGATGCCGCTCTGCCCACTGTTGCCGAGGTACGCGCCGCCGCCGAGGCGGTCAAGGCCGCGCTCGACCGTCACCTCGCCGCGGTCGAGAGCAGGATCGGGGACGATGATCCGGACGTCTACGCCGCGTTCAACGAACTCGCCGCCGCCGCCGAGGAGTACGACGAGCTCCTCTACGACCGTTACGACGAGGTCACCCCCTTTGAGATCCCCACCCCCGAGGACGGGCTCCCGTACACCGGCCCCGCCGAACCCGCCGCCTTCAGCGTGCTCATCCGCCGTGACTACGCCGTCGTCGAGCCGGCTCGACTGATCGCCCAGGCCGAACGTGTCGTCGCGCACGACCGCGACGCCGAACTCGACCACGACGGCGGCACCGCCGACGCGCTCGGCGTGCTCTTCGGTGAGTACGAGCCGGACGAAATCGCCTCCCGCGCCAAGGACTTCGGGCTGGAGGAGGGCGATTCCACGCTGTGGATCGCCGCTTCGGAGGAGATCGCGGAAGCGGGGGAGTGGCTCGGTGCGCCCTTCGCGCACATCGATCCGCAGGACGTGATGCACCGGTTCGACGTCAGCTCGGTCTTCGACGAGGAAGACGAAGAGGGTGAATTCACCGAGGGGGCCGAGGACGGCGAGCCGGCCGAGCGCGGTCTGACCCCGGCCTGACCCGCCCCGCGCGACTCCTCGTACCGAACGCACCGCGGCCCCCTTCCCGGACGGGACGGGGGCCGCGGTGCGTTCCGTCAGCGGGGCTCGGCCGCCGCCGACGCCACGAGCGCCTGCAGCAGACCCGTCAGCCGGGTCGTACGGGGCTTCGCCGGTACTTCCGCGACCGCGCGCGGCAGCGCCTGGTCCACCCCGTGCACCACCGACAGGTGCCGCTCGGCCCGGCCGAAGGCCGTGTACACCCAGTCCCGGGACAGGGCCTGAGCCGCGTCCCCCGGCAGGACGACGACCGCCGCGGGCCAGCGCGAGCCGACGGCCTGGTGCGCCGTCACGGCCCAGCCGTGCCGCACCTGCGACTCCACCCGGTCCTTCGGTACGACGATCCGCGCGCCCGCGGCTCCGGCCAGGTGCAGCCCCTGCGCGTCGGCCGACACCACGCGGGCCGGCAGCGCCCGCCCGGCGGAGGGCACGTGGACCACCCGGTCACCGGGGTCGAAGCCGCCGAACCGGCCGGGGCCCGGGTTCAGCCGCTCCTTGAGGGCCGCGTTGAGCGCGCGGGTGCCCGCCGGGCCGCCGTGGCCCGGGGTGATCACCTGGACGGCGTCCGCCGGGATCCCAAAGGCGCGGGGCACCGACTCGGCGACCAGCTGCACGGTGCGGTGCACCGCCTCGCCGGCGTCGCGGACCGGGACGATGACGACCTCCTTGCCGGGAGCCTCGACCTGGTTCAGCTCCCCGACGCCGACGCCCGACACCAGCTCGCCGATCGGTCCCGGGTCCGGGATCCGGGAGACGACCTGCGGACAGGGACGGGCCGCGAGCACATCGGCGAAGACCCGCCCGGGACCGGCGGAGCCGAGCACCGCGGGGTCGCCGGACAGCACCAGACGGGCCCCGTCGGGGACGGACTCCACCAGCGCGGCCGCCGTCTCCACGTCCAGCTGCGGGGCGTCCAGGACGAGGAGCAGGTCCAGGGCGAACTGCCCGTCCGCGTCCCGCCCAGGGCCCTCGGCGCCGGCGAGCAGGCCCGCCACGGTGACGGCCCCCTCGGCCGGGGCGTGCGCGGCCAGGCAGGCCCGCAGGCCGAATTCCCGGGCGGCCGCGAGCAGTGCGCGGGGTTCGGCGCGGGCGGCTTCGCCGCCGGTGTGGGTGACCAGGCCGTGCCCGGCGGCGGCGCGGATCAGCTCGGCGCCCGTGCCGGTGGCGGCCTCGTCCCAGTCGGCGGGGTCCGTGAAGGTGTTGGCGAGCCGGGCCAGGCCCTCGGCGAGGCCCTCCTCGGCCATGGCGGAGCCCTCCAGGCCCACCAGGATGCGTACGGGCTGCTCCTCCCCCTCGGCGGAGTCCGCGACAGGCGGGCCGACGGGCTCCTCGAAGGCCAGCGCGGCGCCTTCACCGACGGCCGCCTCCAGGGCCTGCGCGGGGTCCGGTACGCCGTACTGGGCGAGGGCCGACTCCAAGGTGGGGGACTCCAGCACGGTGTGCCCCTTGGCGGCGGCCTGCGCCAGCAGCCAGCTCACCAGGGCGGCGGCCCGCCGCTCGTCCCCGGGGCCGGTCGCCTCGGCACCGAGGAGGGCGCGGGCGAACCCGTCGGCCTGGGTCGGGCGGACCCCGGCGACGGCCAGCAGCCGCCAGGGGGATTCGACGAGCTGCGCGGCGGCGTCCTCGCCGAGCGCGGCGGCGGTCTGCGGGGCGAGGGACTCGGGGGCCCCGCCCCTCGCCAGGACGGCGCGGATCGACTGGACGGCGTCGGGGGAGGGGGCGGTGGCATGCGGCGCGGGTGCGGGTGCGGATGCCGGGGTGTGCGCCGGGGCGGGCGCGGGCGCGGGGGACGGCGAGCGGGGCGCCGGGGGCGCGCTGAACGCGGCGGGGGGCTTGCCGCCGCTCTCCACGGCCCGTACGGCGGCCAGCAGGTCGGCGGCCGTGCCGCTGAGCTTGGCACCGGCCTCCACGGGGGCTTCGCGCTCCGCCTTGCGGCGGGCGATGCGCTCCCGCTCGATCTTCTGCGCGGCCAGTTCCGCCGCGGCTTCGCTGAGCTGAGGCGTGGCCTCGGCGGCCCCGTCCGCGCTGGCGGTCCCGGCGGCGGCTTCCGCTTCCGGGTCGGCGTCCGCGTCCGCCTCCGCCTCCGCGTCAGCGTCGTCGGTGGGCCCTGCGGGGCTTTCCCCCACCCCGCCCCTTCCCGAAACCGGGGGCTCCGCCCCCGGACCCCCGTCCGGGTCCGCGGCTCCGCCCTCGCCGGAGGCGTCCGCGACGGTTGACTCCCCGTCGGCGGTGTCCTCGGGGTCTGCCGGGGTGTGGTCCGCCGACGGGGGCTCGGCTTCGACGGCGGCGTGCGCGGCGGCTCCGTCCGCGGGGGCGGCCGGGTCTTCCGGGGCGGTGGCAGCGGCGGGCGCCGGGGCCTCCGCGGCAGCGGCGTCGGCGGCGGCGGTGTCGCTCACAAGGTGCTCCAGTCCTGATCGGGGTAGCGGTGGACGGGCGCCGAGACGTCGTCCAGCGCTTGGCGGATCTCCTGGGGAAGACTAAGGGCCTCCACCGACAGGGCAGCCCCGAGCTGCGCCGACGTGCGCGCGCCGACGATCGGCGCGGCCACCCCGGGTCGGTCCCGGACCCAGGCCAGGGCCACCTGGAGCGGGGTCACCGCCAGCCCGTGCGCGGCCGTCGCCACCGCGTCCACGATCCGGCTCGCCGGCTCGTCCAGGTAGGGGTCCACGAAGGCCGCCAGTGTCTCCGACGCACCCCGGGAGTCCGCCGGGGTGCCCGCCCGGTACTTCCCCGTGAGGACGCCCCGCCCCAGCGGGGAGGACGGGAGGAGGGAGACCCCCAGGTCCAGCGCGGCGGGGACCACCTCGCGTTCCACGCCGCGCTGGAGCAGGGAGTACTCCATCTGCGTCGACGCCAGCCGGGTGCGTACCCCCTGCGCCGCGAGCTGCCAGGTCGCCGCCTTCGCGAGCTGCCAGCCGCTGAAGTTCGACACGCCGGCGTACCGCGCCCGGCCGCTGCTCACCGCGATGTCCAGTGCCTGGAGGGTCTCCTCCAGCGGGGTCCAGGGGTCGAAGGCGTGGACCTGCCAGAGGTCGACGTAGTCCGTCTCCAGGCGGGCCAGGGAATCGTCCAGCGCGGCGAGGAGGTGGCCGCGCGAGGCGTCGAAGCGGCGGTCCGGGTCCGCGACCCCGCCCGCCTTCGTCGCGATGACCAGATCCCGCCGCGGGACGACGGAACCGATCAACTGCCCGAGGAGGTACTCCGCCTCCCCGCCCCCGTACACGTCGGCGGTGTCCACGAGCGTGCCGCCCGCGTTCCAGAACGTCTTCAACTGCGCGGCCGCTTCCGCCTCGTCCGGTCCGTCCGCCGACCGGCCCCAGGTCAGTGTGCCGAGACCGATCCGGGAGACGCGCAGTCCGGTGCGGCCGAGATGCCTCTGCTCCATGAGGGCTGAGACTACTGCCGCACTGACGCGGGACAGCCGGGCGCGCTACAGTCCCCGCAGACCTACGTTACTGATCGGTAAACCGGTAAGGGGACGACTTATGCGGCTCGGCATCAATCTCGGCTACTGGGGCGCTGGCATGGACGCCGACAACCTGGCCGTCGCGCAGGAGGCCGACCGCCTCGGCTACGACGTCTGCTGGGCCGCGGAGGCCTACGGCTCCGACGCGCCGACCGTGCTCGCCTGGGTCGCCGCCCAGACCGAGCGCATCGACGTGGGCTCGGCCATCCTGCAGATCCCGGCCCGCCAGCCCGCCATGACGGCCATGACGGCCGCCACCCTCGACTCCCTCACCAAGGGCCGCTTCCGGCTCGGCCTCGGGGTCTCCGGCCCCCAGGTCTCCGAGGGCTGGTACGGCGTGAAGTTCGACAAGCCCCTCGCGCGGACCCGCGAGTACGTGGAGATCGTCCGCAAGGCGATGACCCGCGAGCGGCTGTCCTACGAGGGCGAGCACTGGACGCTGCCGCTGCCCGGCGGGCCGGGCAAGCCGCTCAAGCTGACCGTGCACCCCGAGCGCGAGCACATCCCGCTCTACATCGCCGCCATCGGGCCGAAGAACCTGGAACAGACCGGTGAGATCGCCGACGGCGCCCTGCTGATCTTCCCGGCCGCCGAGCACCTGGAGGCCACCGCGCTCACCCACATCCGGGCGGGCCGCGAGAAGGCCGGCCTGACGATGGACGGCTTCGACGTCTGCCCGACCGTGCCGCTGGCCCTCGGCGACGACGTCGCCGGGCTCGCGGACATGTTCCGCCCGTACACCGCCCTGTACGTGGGCGGCATGGGCAGCCGCAAGCAGAACTTCTACAACCAGCTCGCCCAGCGCATGGGCTACGAGAAGGAAGCCGCCGAGATCCAGGACAAGTACCTGGCCGGCGACAAGCAGGGCGCGGCCGCCGCGATCCCGCACTCGCTGATCGACTCCACCACCCTGCTGGGCCCGGTCGAGCGCATCGCCGACGGGATGCGGGCCTACGCGGAGGCCGGGGTCACCACCCTGACGCTCGCTCCGGCCGGCTTCACCCTGGAGGAGCGGACCGCCGCCCTGCGGGCCGGTGTGGAGGCCATGGAGCTCGCCGGACTGGCCTGAGCGACGGAACGGAAGTCTGCGGCCGTGGTGGGGGCTCGGGGGGTCTTCCCCGCCACGGCCGACAAGCCAACAACGGGCCGGGCGGCCCCCGGGTTACGCACGGTGGGCCATCTCGGGGCTTCGTTCATTCGGACGAGTAGCGCGCCCCGCGGGTTGCCCGCCCGGGCGCGCGGAGTTTGACTCGGTGCATGCTCTCTGCCCGCAGCCTGTTCCAGGAGATCGTCGACAACGACGACTCCTTCCAGCTGTTCTGTTCCATCGCCGCCAGCGGGGAGACCCAGGGCGGCTGGGAGAACGCCCGGATCGCGGCCCTGGTACCCGACGGCATGCGCGATCTCGCACCCAAGATCACCCGGCACGGCGCCGACGAGGACAAACACGGCCGGATCTTCAACGCCCTGCTGCGCAAGCGCGGCCTGCCGCCCGTTCCGGTCCCGCCCGAGACCGACTACACGATGCTGCTGGAGCGCAGCGGCATCGGCCTCGCGCACGACAAGCTCCGCCGCGACGAGCCGCTGACCGAACGCGACATCGTCGTCTACCTCGCGCACAGCCGGGTCACCGAACAGCGCGCCGCCGACCAGATGGACATGCTGGTCAAGAACTTCGGAGACCACCCCGAGGTCGGCAAGGCCATCCGCATGATCAGCCACGACGAGGACAACCACCTCGCCTACTGCCACGAGGAGCTGCTGCGCCTCGCCCGGGAGGGCCACGGCCGCACCATCCAGCAGGTGCTGCGGGAGAGCGCGCTCGTCGAGATCGGCGTCTACCGGGACGTGAGCCTGGCCGTCATGGGCCACATGGGGCGGCTCCTGCGCTGGCCCGCACCGAAGGCGGCCGCGCTGGCCGCCGGGATCCGGGGCATGTACGCGTACGAGAGGTTCGCAGGCTGGCACCGGATGGTCTCCCTGCGCCCGCCGGCACGCGCGAACGCGCTGGGCGGCCCGGCGACGGCGGCGGCCGAGTTCGCGTAGCGGGCCGGTCCGGGGGCGGTCAGAGCCAGCCGCGGCGCTTGAACATCCGGTGCAGGCCCACGCAGACGACCGCCATCACCAGCAGCACCATCGGATAACCCCAGCGGTGCCTGAGCTCCGGCATGTGATCGAAGTTCATCCCGTAGATCCCCGCCACCATGGTCGGGACCGCGGCCATGGCCGCCCAGGCGGAGATCTTGCGCATGTCGTCGTTCTGCCGGACACCCATCTGCGCCAGGTGCGCGGCCAGGGCGTCCGAGAGCAGCCGGTCCAGGCCCTCGATGTACTCGTTCGCCTTCGTCAGGTGGTCGGCGACGTCGCGGAAGAACGGCTGGGAGCGCTCGTGCACGAAGGGCACGTTCCCGAAGGCGAGCCGGTCCATCGGCTGCAGCAGCGGACTCGTGGCCCGGCGGAACTCCAGGACCTGGCGCTTGAACCCGTAAATGCGGGCGGCGGTGTTCTTGCTGTCCGAGGGATTCGGCGCGAAGACCTCCGCCTCCAGCTCCTCCAGATCCGCCTGGAGCTCGGCGGCCACCTCGATGTAGTGGTCCACCACCGCGTCCGAGACCGCGTACAGCACCGCCGTGGGGCCGTGCTTGAGCACCTCGCGGTCCTGCTCCAGGCGGTGGCGCACGGCCGCCAGCGCGGCCCCCTCGCCGTGCCGGACCGTGACGACGAAGGAGTCGCCGATGAACACCATCAGCTCGCCCGTGCTCACCGTGTCCGAGGCCTCGTCGTACAGCACCGGCTTGAGGACCACGAACAGCGAGTCGTCGTAGACCTCCATCTTCGGCCGCTGGTGCGCGGTCAGCGCGTCCTCCACCGCCAGCGGGTGCAGCCCGAACTCCTCGCTGACGTGCTCGAATTCCTTCTCCGTCGGCTCGTACATGCCCACCCAGAGAAAGGCGTCACCGGTGGCCCGCGCCTCGTCGAGGGCATCGGAGAAGTCGTCGGGCGCCTCGGAGCGGCGGCCGTCGCGGTACATGGCGCAGTCCACAATCACCCGCGCATTGTTCCTTGCCCGGGCCCCGTCCGCACGTCGGCGTCACCGCATACCCTTCTGCCATGGCCACGCTGATCCTCGTACGACACGGGCGGTCCACCGCCAACACCGCAGGGCTGCTCGCCGGATGGACCCCGGGGGTGACCCTCGACGAGCACGGAGCCGCACAGGCCGCCGCGCTGCCCGGGCGGCTCGCCGCCGTGCCCCTCGCCGCGGCCGTCACCAGCCCGCTGGAGCGGTGCGCCGAGACCCTGGCCCCGCTGCTGGCGGCCCGCCCCGGTCTCGCCCTGCACACCGACGAGCGGATCGGCGAGTGCCACTACGGGGACTGGTCGGGCCGCAAACTCTCCGAACTGTCCGAAGAACCGCTGATGCGCGTCGTCCAGCAGCACCCCTCGGCCGCCGCCTTCCCCGGCGGCGAGTCCATGCGCGCCATGCAGGCCCGCGCCGTGGACGCCGTCCGCGACTGGAACGCGCGGATCGAGGAGGAGCACGGCTCCGACGCCGTGTACCTGATGTGCTCGCACGGCGACATCATCAAGTCCCTTGTCGCCGACGCCCTCGGCATGCACCTGGACCTCTTCCAGCGGATCCACGTCGACCCCTGTTCGGTCACCGCGATCCGCTACACGCCGACCCGCCCCTTCCTGCTCAGGCTCGGCGACACCGGGGACTTCGCGGCCCTCGCGCCCCGCGACAGCAGCGCGCCGGACGCCGCGGCGGCCGAGGACGCCGCGGAAGCGGGCGGCGAGGCCGTCGTGGGGGGTGGTGCGGGCGCGGTGTGATCGAACGGCGCAGTAGGGTGGACGGGCCAACCCATGGGCGCAGCCCTGCCCCTGCAGCCGAAGCTTGGAGACTGGACGTGCCCCGTCAGGTGTTCCTCTACGACCCGCCGGACCGTTTCGTGGCCGGCACGGTCGGCCTGCCTGGACGCCGTACGTTCTTCCTGCAGGCCTCCACCGGCCCCCGCGTCACCAGCGTCTCCCTGGAGAAGACGCAGGTGGCGGCCCTCGCGGAGCGGATGGAAGAGCTGCTGGACGAGGTCGTACGGCGCACCGGGGGCAATGCCCCCGTCCCGGCCGTGGCGCCCGCCGAGGCGACCGACACCGCACCCCTGGACGTCCCCGTCGAGGAGGAGTTCCGCGTCGGCACCATGGCCCTGGCCTGGGACGGCGAGGACCAGCGCATGATCGTCGAGGCGCAGGCCCTGGTGGAACTCGACGCCGACTCGGAGGAGGACCTCGCCGAGGCGGAGGAGCGGCTGCTCCAGGACGAGGAGAACGGGCCGCCCATGCTGCGCGTGCGCCTCACCGGCGCCCAGGCCCGGGCCTTCACCAAGCGGGCCCTGGACGTGGTCAACGCGGGCCGGCCGCCGTGCCCGCTGTGCAGCCTCCCGCTGGACCCCGAAGGGCACGTCTGCCCGCGCCAGAACGGCTACCGGCGCCAGGCGTGAACGCAACGGGGGGAACGCCGGAACTGGAAGCACTGCTGGCCCACGGGGAACTCACCGTCGTCGGCCGGATCCGGGAAGCGTCCAACGCCGTCCTGCTGTGCACCGTCACGCACGGGGGCGTGAGCACCGACTGCGTGTACAAGCCGGTCAAGGGCGAGCGCCCGCTGTGGGACTTCCCCGACGGGAACCTCGCCCAGCGCGAGGTCGCCGCGTACCTGGTCTCCGAGGCCACCGGCTGGGGGCTGGTGCCCCCGACCGTGCTGCGCGACGGACCGTACGGCGAGGGCATGGTCCAGCAGTGGATCGAGACGGGGGAGTCCCCGGAGGCGGAACTGCTCGCGCTCGTGGACGGCGAGGAAGCGGGGGAGGGCTGGAAGCCCGTCGCCTTCGCCGAGGTCGGCGAGGGCCGCACCGCGCTCCTCGTGCACGCCGACGACGAACGGCTGCGCCGGATGTCCGTCCTCGACGCCGTGATCAACAACGGCGACCGCAAGGGCGGCCACCTGCTGCCCGCCCCCGACGGCCGGCTCTACGGCATCGATCACGGAGTGACCTTTCACACCGAGGACAAGCTGCGCACCCTGCTGTGGGGCTGGGCGGGGGAGCCGCTGACCGAGGAAGCGGCATCGGTGCTGACCTCGCTGGAGGCCTCCCTGGCCGCCGGGCAGCCCCTGGCCACCCGACTGGCCGAACTGGTCACCGCCGCCGAGCTGGCCGCCGTACGGGCCCGCGTGGCGCTGCTGCTGCGCACCGGGAGGCATCCGCAGCCCTCGGGACAGTGGCCCGCGATCCCGTGGCCGCCCGTCTGACGGTCGGGGCCCGCTGCCGGACTGACGCACAGAACCGGCCATGGCGCAAGAGTGCCGATCCGGACAACAGTGCAGGTCCGGTTCGTTTCAGGAACACCCGTCCGGTTAGGCTCGAGACATGCATGCCTGGCCCGCTTCTGAGGTCCCCGCCCTGCCTGGCAAGGGCCGCGACCTCCAGATCCACGACACCGCGACCCAAGGGACGATCACCCTCGCCCCCGGTCCCGTCGCCCGTATCTACGTCTGCGGGATCACCCCGTACGACGCGACGCACATCGGTCACGCGGCGACCTACAACGCGTTCGACCTCGTGCAGCGCGTGTGGCTCGACACCAAGCGGCAGGTCATCTACGTCCAGAACGTCACGGACGTCGACGATCCACTGCTGGAGCGGGCCCTGCGCGACAACCAGGACTGGACGGAGCTCGCCGAACGCGAGACCGCCCTGTTCCGCGAGGACATGACCGCCCTGCGGATGCTGCCCCCGCAGCACTACATCGGCGCCGTGGAGGCCATACCCGGCATCGTGCCGCTCGTCGAGCGGCTGCGCGACGCGGGCGCCGCCTACGAGCTGGACGGCGACGTCTACTTCTCGGTGGAGTCCGACCCGAACTTCGGCAAGGTGTCCAACCTGGACGCCGAGGCGATGCGGCTGCTGTCGGCCGAGCGGGGCGGCGACCCGGACCGGGTGGGCAAGAAGAACCCGCTGGACCCGATGCTGTGGATGGCGGCCCGCCCGGGCGAGCCGAGCTGGGACGGCGGCTCGCTGGGCCGTGGCCGGCCCGGCTGGCACATCGAATGCGTGGCCATCGCCCTGGACCACCTGGGCATGACCTTCGACATCCAGGGCGGCGGCTCCGACCTGGCCTTCCCGCACCACGAGATGGGCGCCTCGCACGCCCAGGTGCTGACGGGCGAGTTCCCGATGGCCAAGGCGTACGTCCACGCCGGGATGGTCGCGCTGCACGGCGAGAAGATGTCGAAGTCCAGGGGCAATCTGGTCTTCGTATCGGCCCTGCGGCGGGCCGGAGTGGACCCGGCGGCCATCCGCCTGGCCCTGCTCTCGCACCACTACCGCGCGGACTGGGAGTGGACCGACGAGGTCCTCGCGGAGGCCCAGGCCCGTCTGGGGCGCTGGCGCGCGGCCGTCTCCCGCCCCGACGGCATCCCGGCCGACGACCTGGTCGAAGAGGTCCGCGAGGCCCTCTCCGACGACCTGGACGCCCCCGCCGCCCTCGCGGCCGTGGACCGCTGGGTCGAGCGTCAGCTCGTCACCGACGGAGACGACGAGTCGGCCCCGGGCCTGGTCTCGCGCACGGTGGACGCCCTGCTGGGCGTAGCGCTGTAAGCACCCGCCGGAGGGGCTGGGTTGCCCGCAGGGCGATTCCAGCCCCTCCGGCGTTCGAGGAGCGGGGTCCGGGGCGGAGCCCCGGGACACGGTGAAAGGGCGGGGCGGGGAGAAGAACTCCCCGCCCCGCCCTTTCACGGTCCGGCTACGCCTCCGGAGGCGTCTCGTCCTCGTCCGGTGAGGCCGCCGGAGAGGCCGGGGGCTCGTCCCCGGACGAGGACGGCTCCGGCTTCCGCTTCGGCGGCCGCGCCAGCCCACTGGACGGGTCCCGCAGGTACGACCCGTCCCCCGGCTCCGCGCCCGCGGACGGATCACGCCGCCGCAAGTACCGCTCGAACTCCCGGGCGATCGCGTCCCCGGAGGCCTCCGGCAGGTCCGCGGTGTCCCGCGCCTCCTCCAGCGTCTGGACGTACTCCGCCACCTCGCTGTCCTCGGCGGCCAGTTGGTCCACGCCCAGCTGCCACGCCCGCGCGTCCTCGGGGAGTTCGCCCAGCGGGATCCGGATGTCGATCAGATCCTCCAGCCGGTTGAGCAGCGCGAGGGTCGCCTTCGGGTTCGGCGGCTGGGACACGTAGTGCGGTACCGCCGCCCACAGGGACACCGCCGGCACCCCGGCATGGGTGCAGGCCTCCTGGAGGATGCCCACGATCCCGGTCGGACCCTCGTACTTGGTCTCCTCGAGGTCCATCGTGCGCGCCAGATCGGCGTCCGAGGTCACCCCGCTGACCGGCACCGGGCGGGTGTGCGGGGTGTCGCCCAGCAGCGCCCCCAGGATGACGACCATCTCCACGCCCAGCTCGTGGGCGAAGCCCAGGATCTCGTTGCAGAACGAACGCCACCGCATGGACGGTTCGATGCCCCGCACCAGCACCAGGTCGCGCGGTTTGGTCCCACCGATCCGGACCACGGACAGACGCGTCGTCGGCCACGTGATCTTCCGCACCCCGTTGTCCAGCCACACCGTCGGCCGGTTGACCTGGAAGTCGTAGTAGTCCTCGGCGTCCAGAGCCGCGAAGACCTCGCCCTTCCACTCCCGGTCCAGGTGTGCGACCGCACCGGAGGCCGCGTCACCCGCGTCGTTCCAGCCCTCGAACGCGGCCACCATGACCGGGTCGATCAGCTCGGGCACGCCCTCAAGCTCGATCACCCAGGTCTCCTTCCGAAGTTCCCTTGTGTACGTGGGTCAGCCTAAGCCTTGATGAGGCACCGGCCACAGCCCACGACAGAGGGGCGGTTCCCCCTGGAACCGCCCCTCTGCCCGTTCACGCCACCGCTTATGCCTTGTGGGCCAGCATCTCCTCGACCCGGCCGCGCACTTCGGCGCTGTCCAGACCGCGGACCGTCACCGTCGTGCGGCGGCGCAGCACGTCGTCGGCCGTCTCGGCCCACTCGTTGTCACGGGCGTAGGCGACCTGCGCCCAGATCTCCGGACCGTCCGGGTGGATCCGCTCGGCCAGCGCCGGGTCCTCGTTGGCGATCCGCGCGATGTCGAAGGCCAGCGAGCCGTAGTGCGAGGCCAGGTGCCGCGCGGTCAGCGGGTCCATCCGGGAGCCCGGCTCGCGGTCCACGAGCAGCCGGTGCGCCACCGCGTTCGGGTTGGCGACACCGGGCAGCGCGATCCGTCGTACGAGGGACTTCACCGGCTCCATGTCCTCGGTCAGCGGGCTGCCCGGAAGCTTGGCCAGCTTGTCCATGACCACGCGGCCGATGTGCCGGTACGTGGTCCACTTGCCGCCGGCCACCGACAGCATGCCGCCCGCGCCCTCGGAGACGACCGTCTCGCGCTTGGCCTTCTCCACACCCCCGGGACCGCCGGGCAGCACGCGCAGGCCCGCGAAGGCGTACGTCATCAGCGAGCGGTCCAGATCGGCGTCCTTCACCGAGAAGGCCGCCTCGTCCAGGATCTGCTGGATGTCGCCCTCGGTGGCCCGCACGTCCGCCGGGTCCCCCTCGTACACCTCGTCGGTGGTGCCCAGCAGGAGCTGGTCCTCCCACGGCAGGGCGAAGGTGATGCGGTACTTGTCGATCGGGGTGGCCATGGCGGCCTTCCACGGCGACTTGCGCTTCATGACGATGTGCGCGCCCTTGGACAGGCGGATCGACGGCATCGAGTGCTTGTCTTCCATGCGCCGCAGGTGGTCCACCCACGGGCCGGTGGCGTTGAGCACGACGCGCGCGTCGACGCCGAACTCGGTGCCGTCCAGGCGGTCCTTGAGCTCGGCGCCCGAGACCCGGCCGCGCGTCATGCGCAGGCCGGTGACCTCGGCGTGGTTCAGCACGACCGCGCCCGACTCGACGGCCGCGCGGACCGTCATGACGGCGACGCGCGAGTCGTTCATCTGGTGGTCGTAGTAGACCGCGACGGCCTTGAGGTTGTCCGTCTTCAGACCCGGGTTGTCGGCGGCGGCACGGGCCGGAGAAATGATCTTGCCCATGCCGTCGCCGAAGGCCGAGAGCGCCGAGTACGCGAACACGCCCGCGCCCAGCTTCGCCGCGCCCACCGGACCGCCCTTGTACACCGGGAGGTAGAAGGTGAGCGGGTTGACCAGGTGCGGGGCCACGTCCTTGGCCAGGACCCGGCGCTCGTGGTGGTTCTCGGCGACCAGCTTGACCGAACCGGTCTGCAGGTAGCGCAGGCCGCCGTGGACGAGCTTGGAGGAGGCTGAGGAGGTGGCGCCGGCGAAGTCGCCGGCGTCCACCATGGCGACCCGCAGACCCGACTGCGCGGCGTGCCAGGCCACCGAGGTGCCCAGGATTCCACCGCCGATGACCAGCAGGTCGTACGTGGCCTTCGCCAGCTGCTCACGGGTCTCGGCGCGGCTCGCGTTCGAACCGGCGGTCGGGTGCGTACCCAGGGTGGGAACGCTCTGCAGGGTGCTCATGTCCGTTGACTCCTACTTACTCGTCGATTGCGCCGGCCGTGCGGTCAGCTGGCGTCTTCGTCGTCGACCCAGCCCATGGACCGCTCGACGGCCTTGAGCCAGCTCTTGTACTCGCGCTCCCGCTGCTCGGCGGGCATCCGCGGGGTCCACTCCGCCGCGCGGCGCCAGTTGGCGCGCAGGGCGTCGGTGTCGGGCCAGAAGCCGACGGCCAGGCCGGCGGCGTAGGCGGCGCCGAGGCAGGTGGTCTCGGCGACCATCGGGCGCACCACGGGGGCGTCCAGGAAGTCCGAGAGCGTCTGCATCAGCAGGTTGTTGGAGGTCATGCCGCCGTCGACCTTGAGGGCCGCGAGCTCGACGCCCGAGTCCTTGGTCATGGCGTCGGTGATCTCGCGGGTCTGCCAGGCGGTGGCCTCCAGGACGGCACGGGCGATGTGCGCCTTGGTGACGTACCGGGTGAGGCCGGTGATCACGCCGCGGGCGTCGGAGCGCCAGTACGGGGCGAACAGACCGGAGAAGGCCGGCACGAAGTACGCGCCGCCGTTGTCCTCGACGGAGGAGGCCAGGGTCTCGATCTCGGCCGCGGACTTGATCAGGCCCATCTGGTCGCGCATCCACTGGACGAGCGAGCCCGTGACGGCGATGGAGCCCTCCAGCGCGTAGACCGGCTGCTGGTCGCCGATCTGGTAGCCGACCGTGGTCAGCAGGCCGCTGTAGGAGTTGATGATCTTGTCGCCGGTGTTCATGAGCATGAACGTTCCGGTGCCGTACGTGGACTTCGCCTCGCCCTCGGCGAAACAGGTCTGGCCGAACAGCGCGGCCTGCTGGTCGCCGAGCGCCGAGGCGACCGGGACACCCGCGAGGACGCCCTCCTTGACGTGGCCGTAGATCTCGGCGGAGGACTTGATCTCCGGGAGGACGTTGAGCGGCACCTCCATGGACTCGGCGATCTTCTCGTCCCAGGCCAGGGTGTGCAGGTTCATCAGCATGGTGCGCGAGGCGTTGGTGACGTCGGTGACGTGCACACCGCCCTGGGCGCCGCCGGTGAGGTTCCAGATGACCCAGGAGTCCATGGTGCCGAAGAGGATGTCCCCGGCCTCGGCGCGCTCGCGCAGGCCCTCGACGTTGTCGAGCAGCCAGCGGACCTTGGGGCCGGCGAAGTAGCTCGCCAGCGGCAGGCCGGTCTCGCGGCGGAAGCGGTCCTGGCCGACGTTGCGGCCGAGCTCCTTGCACAGGGCGTCGGTGCGGGTGTCCTGCCAGACCAGCGCGTTGTGGACCGGCTCGCCGGTGTTCTTGTCCCACAGCAGGGTGGTCTCGCGCTGGTTGGTGATGCCGATGGCCTTGACGTCCGCCGCGGTGATCTCCGCCTTCGCGATGGCCGAGGCGACGACCTCCTGGACGTTGGTCCAGATCTCGGTGGCGTCGTGCTCGACCCAGCCCGGCTTCGGGAAGATCTGCTCGTGCTCCTTCTGGTCGACGGCGACGATGCGGCCGTCACGGTCGAAGACGATGCAGCGGGAGGAGGTCGTGCCCTGGTCGATCGCGGCGATGAAGGGGCCGGTGCTGGTGGTCATGGTGGCTGCTCCTGGCAGGTGTCGAAGTAGGCGGAATCAGAATGGCGGTGCGGGAGGCGCCGTGGTGCCGATTGCTGATCAGGCGAACGCGATGTTGTACAGACCGCCGGCGAGCGCGGCGCCCGCGAGGGGGCCGAGGACCGGGATCCAGGAGTAGCCCCAGTCCGAGCCGCCCTTGTTGGGCAGCGGCAGCAGGGCGTGGACGATGCGCGGGCCGAGGTCGCGGACCGGGTTGATGGCGTAGCCGGTCGGGCCGCCGAGCGAGAGGCCGATGCCGACCACGACGAACGAGGTGATCAGGACGCCGATGACGCCGAGGCCCTTGCCGTCGTCCTGCAGGCCCTGGGTCAGGATGGCCAGGACCAGGACGGCGGTGCCGATGATCTCGGTCGTCAGGTTCTGGACGACGTTGCGGATCTCGGGGCCCGTGGAGAAGATCCCGAGCACCGGGCCGGCCACGTCGTGCGGGTGCGGGTCCTCGGGGCCGAGCTTGGCGTCACGGATGTGCTCCGGGTCGGACAGGTGCGCCCGGAACTGGCCGTAGTAGGCGAGCCACATCAGGACCGCGCCGATCATGGCGCCGAGCAGCTGGCCGGCGAAGTAGACCGGCACGTCGCCCCAGGCGCCGTCCTTTATGGCGATGCCGACGGTGACCGCCGGGTTGAGGTGCGCCCCCGAGAGCGGTGCGGAGACGTAGGCGGCGATCAGTACGGCGAAACCCCAGCCGAAGGTGATCGAGAGCCAGCCGGCGCCGCGGGCCTTGGAGCTCTTGAGCGTCAGCGCGGCGCACACGCCACCACCGAGAAGGGTGAGCAGGGCGGTACCGATGGTCTCGCCGATGAAGATGTCGGAGCTGGACACCCGCGACTCCTTTGTCGTTCAGGGGTGGTGGCCGCCGGGTCCCTCCGGCGGTCCACGCACTCGGTGAGTGCTGTATCGGTCCCTGGCCTTGCCACACCCTAACGCGTATTGCCGGTAGGTGTTCGGCATTGCCGACCGATGAACGGCAGTTTTCCGCCCCGGTGAAGCGGGCGTCAAGAGTTGACCAGGCCAATGAGCCGGATCGTTACCGGTCGGTGCGATCGAACGAATTAGGCCAATCCTTGATCATGAAACGACAAAAACCACCCAAATGCCACTTTTGTGCGGCCTTTGGGTGGTCGGGTGGAGCGATGAGGTCACGCCAAGGTCAGAACCGGCCCGCTCCGAGATCGCGCGAAACCGCCCGCGCGCAGTCCCGTACGGACGCCACCAGGGACGCCCGGGGCTCCCCGGACTCCCCGCACACCCGTTCCACCGCGCCCGCGACGGCGACCGCGCCGACCGGCATCCTGCGGCGGTCGTGGATGGGGGCCGCCACCGAGGCGACGCCGTCCCAGGTCTCCTCGATGTCGCTGGCCCAGCCCCGGGCCCGGATCAGGGTCAGCACTTCCTCGAAGGCGGCGCCGTCGGTGACCGTGCGGGGGGTGAACGCCTCCCGCTCCACCTCCAGGACCTGCGTGTGCGCCACCGGGTCGTACGCGGACAGCACCTTGCCCAGGGCCGTGGAGTGCAGCGGCTGCATGGCCCCCACCTCCAGCACCTGACGGCTGTCGTCGGGCCGGAACACGTGGTGCATGATCAGCACCCCGCTCTTGTGCAGCACCCCCACGTACACGCTCTCCCCGCTCGCGCGGGCCAGATCGTCCGTCCAGACCAGGGCGCGCGCCCGCAGCTCGTGGACGTCCAGATAGCTGTTGCCCAGGCGCAGCAGCTCCGCGCCGAGCTGGTAGCGGCCCGAGGCCGGGTCCTGCTCCACGAAACCCTCGGCCTGGAGCGTGCGCAGGATCCCGTGAGCCGTCCCCTTGGCCAGGCCGAGGGAAGAGGCCACGTCCGAGAGCCCCAGCCGGCGCTCGCCGCCCGCCAGGAGCCGCAGCATCGCAGCGGCTCGTTCGAGCGACTGGATGTTCCGTGCCATCGCGCAGCCTCCTGCTGACGTAGTTCGACAATGCTGAACACTATCGGTCGATGCCGACTTCTTGCATGATGAGGGCAGAGTCCACCGATACGAGTCGCCCAGGACGCCCCGGCCGGAAGCAGCCGCCCCCGGGCACAGAATGCAGTCCGCCACGTGGGACGCCCTCACCGGGGCCGGTTCCGCACGGTTACCCTGGCCGCGTGCACCCTTGACACAGAGGGGTGCAAAGCCGACAGCCGTCGCATCCCAGGGAGCTCAAGCATGGCCTCGTTGCCGAACCCGCCCGCAGACACCCAGACCCGGGCCGATGCCCTCCGCCAGGCACTGGCGACCCGCGTGGTCGTCGCCGACGGAGCCATGGGAACCATGCTCCAGGCCCAGGACCCCACCCTGGACGACTTCCAACAGCTCGAAGGCTGCAACGAGGTCCTCAACGTCACCCGCCCCGACATCGTGGCCAACGTGCACCGCGAGTACTTCGAGGCCGGCGTGGACTGCGTCGAGACGAACACCTTCGGCACGAACTACGCCGCCCTCGCCGAATACGACATCGCCGACCGCAACCACGAGCTGTCGCTCGCCGGCGCACGGATCGCCCGCGAGATCGCCGACGAGTTCACCGCCTCCACCGGGCAGCAGCGCTGGGTCCTCGGCTCGATGGGCCCCGGCACCAAGCTTCCCACCCTGGGCCACATCGACTACGGAACCATCCGCGACGCCTACCAGATCAACGCCGAGGGCCTGATCACCGGCGGCGCCGACGCGCTCCTCGTCGAGACCACCCAGGACCTCCTGCAGACCAAGTCCTCCATCGTCGGCGCCCGCCGCGCCATGGAAGCCCTCGGCGTGTCCGTTCCGCTGATCTGCTCCGTGACCGTGGAGACCACCGGCACCATGCTGCTGGGCTCGGAGATCGGCGCCGCGCTGACCGCGCTGGAGCCCCTGGGCATCGACATGATCGGCCTGAACTGCGCCACCGGCCCCGCCGAGATGAGCGAGCACCTGCGCTACCTCGCGCGCAACTCCCGCATCCCGCTCTCCTGCATGCCCAACGCGGGCCTGCCGGTCCTCGGCAAGAACGGCGCCCACTACCCGCTGTCCGCGAGCGAGCTCGCCGACGCGCAGGAGACCTTCGTCCGCGAGTACGGGCTCTCCCTCGTCGGCGGCTGCTGCGGCACCACCCCCGAGCACCTGCGCCAGGTCGTCGAGCGGGTCCGCGGGCTGAACCCGGCCGTCCGCGACCCCCGCCCCGAGCCCGGCGCGTCCTCCCTCTACCAGACGGTCCCGTTCCGCCAGGACATCTCCTACATGGCGATCGGCGAGCGCACCAACGCCAACGGCTCGAAGAAGTTCCGCGAGGCCATGCTCGAAGCCCGCTGGGACGACTGCGTGGAAATGGTCCGCGACCAGATCCGCGAAGGCGCGCACATGCTCGACCTGTGCGTCGACTACGTCGGCCGCGACGGCGTCGCCGACATGCGGGAGCTGGCCGGACGCTTCGCGACCGCCTCCACCCTGCCGATCGTCCTGGACTCCACCGAGGTCCCCGTCCTGCAGGCGGGCCTCGAAAAGCTCGGCGGGCGCGCCGTCATCAACTCCGTGAACTACGAGGACGGCGACGGCCCCGAGTCCCGCTTCGCGAAGGTCACCCGCCTCGCCCAGGAGCACGGGGCGGCGCTCATCGCGCTGACCATCGACGAAGAGGGCCAGGCCCGCACCGTCGAGCACAAGGTCGCCATCGCCGAGCGCCTCATCGACGACCTCACCGGGAACTGGGGAATCCTCGAGTCGGACATCCTCATCGACACCCTGACCTTCACCATCTGCACCGGCCAGGAAGAGTCCCGCAAGGACGGCATTGCCACGATCGAGTCGATCCGCGAGCTCAAGCGCCGCCACCCCGACGTCCAGACCACCCTGGGCCTCTCCAACATCTCCTTCGGCCTCAACCCGGCTGCCCGCGTCCTCCTGAACTCCGTCTTCCTCGACGAATGCGTCAAGGCCGGCCTGGACTCCGCGATCGTCCACGCGTCCAAGATCCTGCCGATCGCCCGGTTCGACGAGGAGCAGGTCACCACCGCCCTCGACCTGATCTACGACCGGCGCGCCGAGGGCTACGACCCCCTGCAGAAGCTGATGGCCCTCTTCGAGGGCGTCAACACCAAGTCGATGAAGGCCGGCCGCGCTGAGGAGCTCCTCGCCCTGCCGCTCGACGAGCGCCTCCAGCGCCGCATCATCGACGGCGAGAAGAACGGCCTGGACGCCGACCTCGACGAAGCCCTCCAGACCCGTGCGGCCCTCGACATCGTCAACGACACCCTCCTGGAGGGCATGAAGGTCGTCGGCGAACTCTTCGGCTCCGGCCAGATGCAGCTCCCCTTCGTGCTCCAGTCCGCCGAGGTCATGAAGACCGCGGTGGCCCACCTGGAACCGCACATGGAAAAGAGCGACGACGAGGGCAAGGGCACCATCGTGCTGGCCACCGTCCGCGGCGACGTCCACGACATCGGCAAGAACCTCGTCGACATCATCCTGACCAACAACGGCTACAACGTCGTCAACATCGGCATCAAGCAGCCGGTCTCCGCGATCCTCGAAGCCGCCCAGGAACACAAGGCCGACGTCATCGGCATGTCGGGCCTGCTGGTCAAGTCCACGGTGATCATGAAGGAGAACCTGGAAGAGCTCAACCAGCGCAAGCTGGCAGCCGACTACCCGGTCATCCTCGGCGGCGCCGCCCTCACCCGCGCCTACGTCGAACAGGACCTCCACGAGATCTACGAGGGCGAAGTCCGCTACGCCCGCGACGCCTTCGAGGGCCTGCGCCTCATGGACGCCCTCATCGCCGTCAAGCGCGGAGTCCCCGGCGCCACCCTCCCCGAACTCAAGCAGCGCCGCGTCGCCAAGCGCGACACGGCGGCGCTCGTCGAGGAGACCGAAGAGCCCGGCGGCCGCTCCGACACCTCCACCGACAACCCCGTGCCCACCCCGCCGTTCTGGGGCACCCGCGTCGTCAAGGGCATCCCCCTCAAGGACTACGCCTCCTGGCTCGACGAAGGCGCCCTCTTCAAGGGCCAGTGGGGCCTCAAGCAGGCCCGCGCCGGCGGAGCCACCTACGAGGAACTCGTCGAGAGCGAAGGCCGCCCGCGCCTGCGCGGCCTCCTCGACAAGCTGCACACCGAGAACCTCCTCGAAGCCGCCGTCGTCTACGGCTACTTCCCCTGCGTCTCCAAGGGCGAGGACCTGATCATCCTCGACGACGCCGGCAACGAGCGGACCCGCTTCACCTTCCCGCGCCAGCGCCGCGGCCGCCGCCTGTGCCTCGCCGACTTCTTCCGCCCCGAAGAGTCCGGCGAAACCGACGTCGTCGGCCTCCAGGTCGTCACGGTCGGCTCCAAGATCGGCGAAGCCACCGCCAAGCTGTTCGAGTCCGACTCCTACCGCGACTACCTGGAGCTCCACGGCCTCTCCGTCCAGCTCGCCGAGGCCATGGCCGAGTACTGGCACGCCCGCGTCCGCGCCGAGCTCGGCTTCGGCGGCGAGGACCCCGCCAAGGTCGAGGACATGTTCGACCTGAAGTACCGCGGCGCCCGCTTCTCCCTCGGCTACGGAGCCTGCCCCGACCTGGAGGACCGCGCCAAGATCGCCGACCTCCTCCAGCCCGAGCGGATCGGCGTCCACCTCTCCGAGGAGTTCCAGCTCCACCCCGAGCAGTCCACCGACGCCATCGTCATCCACCACCCCGAAGCGAAGTATTTCAACGCACGCTGACACGGACCGGCGTACACTAGTCGGTCCCATACAGGCCGGTCACCTGTCGCCCCGGGGGCACGCCCCCACGGGTGAGGTGACCGGCCTTGTCGTCCCCCGAGGACCTTCAGAAAGGTGCGCGCATGACGAGCACAGTCCCCGCCCCCGTCGCCCGTACGGCCGACGGACATGCCCTGCAGGCGGTGCTGCTCGACATGGACGGCACCCTCGTCGACACCGAGGGCTTCTGGTGGGAGATCGAAGTCGGTGTCTTCGGCGAACTCGGACACCGCCTCGACGAATCCTGGCGTGACATCGTCGTCGGCGGCCCCATGACCCGCAGCGCCGGATTCCTCATCGAATCCACCGGCGCCGACATCGGCCTCGCCGAGCTCACCGTCCTGCTCAACGAGCGCTTCGAAGCCCGCATCGCCGACCGCGTCCCCCTCATGCCCGGCGCCGAACGCCTCCTGAGCGAACTGGCCCGCCACAACGTCCCCACCGCCCTGGTCTCCGCCTCCCACCGGCGCGTCATCGACCAGGTCCTGCTCACCCTCGGACGCGACCGCTTCACCATGACCGTCGCCGGCGACGAGGTCCCGCGCACCAAGCCGCACCCCGACCCCTACCTCCTCGCCGCCCACACCCTCGGCGCCCACCCCTCCCGCTGCGCCGTCATCGAGGACACCGCCACCGGCGTCGCCGCCGCCGAAGCCGCGGGATGCAGGGTCGTCGCCATCCCCTCCGTCGGCCGCATCGCACCCGCCCCCGGCCGCACCATCGTCGGCTCCCTCGAAGACGTCGACCTGCCCTTCCTGCGCTCCCTCATCACTCCGCTGAACTGAGCGCGCACGCTCCGTACCGGACGATCCGCCCCGGGACCAAGGTCCCACGGGCGGATCTCCCGCGCCCTACCCCGGAGGCCGAAATTCCATCCCTACCGGGGGAGTTGTCCCAGGTGACCTTTGTCACCCGCAAAGCCCCCTTCGCACCACTGCGCGCCCTCCCGCGCCACCCCTTGTGTCCCCATTGATCAGCACCTGACCGAATCTGTGCACCGCCCCGCGCACACCCCGGGTCAACTCCCGCAACGGAGCGACAACACCCCCGATCCGCACGGTTCAAGCCACCCCTCCACAGGCCACTAATGTCGATCCGGGCACTGCGCCGCACCTCAGCCGTCCCGGATACACACCCCTGTTCCGGAACCGCGTGGACCGATCGTCACACCACCGGCCCGATCGTTCCGCCCTGAACGGGCGACCGTCGCGATGCCCTCCACGCCAGCTTTGAACAAGTGCCGGGTCGAGGGAGTACTTCCAGCATGAACCGCAAGACCATGGCGCTGACGGCAGCCGCCGGACTGCTCACCCCCGCGCTGACCGCCTGCGGCAGCACCAGCGGCGCAGGAGCGGGATCCGGAGCGATCGTCGTCGGCACCACCGACCGGTTCGAGGCGGCCGACTACGCCCCCGCCCCGCTCGACCCCGCCTACGCCTACGACGCCGGCACCTGGAACATCCTCCGCCAGACCGTCCAGACCCTGATGCACACCCCGCGCGGCGGCGGCCAGCCCGTCCCCGAAGCAGCCTCCGCCTGCCGCTTCACCGACACCGGCAACGAGAGCTACCGCTGCGTCCTGCGCCCCGGCCTCACCTTCGCCGACGGCAGCCCCCTCACCGCCCAGGACGTCAAGTTCTCCATCGAACGCGTCCTCGCCATCAAGGACGAGAACGGCCCCTCCTCGCTGCTCTCCACCATCGACACCGTCGAAACCAAGGGCACCGACAGCATCGTCTTCCACCTGAAGACCGCCGACGCCACCTTCCCGTACAAACTCTCCACCCCCGCCGCCGGCATCATCAGCTCCAAGAAGTACGACGCCAAGAAGCTCCGCACCGGCTTCGCCGTCGACGGCTCCGGCCCCTACACCATGAAGGCCGAAGTCAAGGGCAACCGCCTCGTCCGCGCCGTCTTCAGCAAGAACCCGAACTACAAGGGCGACCTGAAGCTCCAGAACGGCAAGGCCGAACTGCGCGCCTTCGACGACTCCGACGCCATGGGCAAGGCCCTGGAACGCGGCACCATCCACATGGTCTCCCGCACCCTGTCGCCCGCCCAGATCACCGAACTCTCCGCCAACCCCCCCAAGGGCATCAAGCTCGTCCCCCTGCCCGGCCTGGAGATCCGCTACCTCGGCTTCAACACCGACGCCCCCGTGGTCAAGGACAAGGCCGTACGCCAGGCCCTCGCCGCCGCCGTCGACCGCAACGCCCTCATCGCCAAGGTCTACGGCAAGTCCGCGCAGCCCCTGTACTCCCTGGTCCCCACCACCCTCAGCGGCCACGTCAACTCCTTCTTCAACAAGTACGGCGAAGCCAACACCGCCAAGGCCGCCGACCTGCTGAAGAGCGCCGGAATCAAGACCCCGGTCAAGCTCACCCTCCACTACACCAACGACCACTACGGCGACGGCACCGCGGCGGAGTTCGAAGCACTCAAGAGCCAGCTGAACTCCACCCAGCTCTTCGACATCACCGTCCAGGGCACCGACTGGGCCGACTTCAGGCCCGCGCAGAAGAAGGGCGACTACGCCGCCTACGGGCTCGGCTGGTTCCCCGACTACCCCGACGCCGACAACTTCCTCGCTCCCTTCCTGGAGCAGGACAACTTCCTGGGCACGCCGTACGCCAACACCACGGTGCGCACCAAGCTCATCCCCGAATCGCGCCGCGCCGTCGACCGAGGCGTCGCCGGCTCCGCGATCGCGGAGATGCAGGACATCGTCGCCGAGGACGTACCCGTCCTGCCCCTGTGGCAGGGCAAGCAGTACGTCGCCGCACGCGACGGGATCACCGGAGCGGAGTGGTCGGTCAACGCCATCTCCGACCTCCAGCTGTGGGAACTCGGCCGCGGCGTCAGCGGCTGACGCCCCGGCACCCGGCCCCGGCCCGTGGCACCACCCCGGGCAGCAACACCATCCAGCAAGAACCAGACGAGCCAGTAAGACTGAGAAGGACGTTCGCGTGAAGACACGGAACCAGTGGTTGGCCGCCCCGCTCGGAGCGGCCACCGCCGCCGCGCTGCTCAGCGGCTGCGGGGCGACGGACGGCTCCCACGCCGGCAGCGGCAAGGGCGTCGTCATGGGCATATCCGACAAGGTGAAGGCCACCGACCCCGCCTCCGGCTACGACCCGGGCTCCTGGCTGCTCTTCAACAACGTCTTCCAGTCGCTGCTCAGCTTCCCCAAGGGCGCCACCACCCCCGAACCCGACGCCGCACAGGTCTGCGGGTTCGAGGGCGGCGAGAGCAAGACCTACGTGTGCACCCTGCGCGGCGGCCTGAAGTTCAGCAACGGCAACAGCCTCACCTCCAAGGACGTCAAGTACTCCTTCGAGCGCACGCTCAAGATCAACGACGAGAACGGCCCCGCCGTCATGCTCGCGTCGATCGGCTCCATCGACACCCCCGACGACAAGACGGTGATCTTCCGTCTCAAGGCCCCCGACGCGACCTTCCCCAGCAAGATCGCATCCGGCGCCGGTTCCATCGTCGACCACACCGAGTACCCCGCGGACAAACTCCGCACCGACGGCAAGGCCTTCGGCTCCGGCGTCTACAAGCTGGACTCGATCAACGACAAGAGCGCCGCCTTCTCCGTCAACGACAGCTACAGCGGCAAGGCCAAGCCGAAGAACAGCGGCGTCACCATGAAGTTCTTCAACGAGGACCAGGCCGCCCTCAAGAAGGTCCTCGAGAGCGGAGACGTCGACTTCGCCTTCCGCGGCCTCGCCGCCAAGGACATCGCCGGCCTCGCCTCCCAGAGCGGCGAGCAGAAGGTCGAGGTCGTCCAGGGCGCCGGCGCCGAAGTCGAACACCTCGTCTTCAACACGAGCGACCCCGTCGCCGGGAAGCTCCCCGTCCGCAAGGCCATCGCCTACCTCGTCGACCGGGAAGCCCTCGTCAGAGAGGTCTACGACGGCACCGCCACCCCGCTCTACTCCATCGTCCCGGCCGGGATCGCCTCCCACACCACCGCCTTCTTCGACCGCTACGGCGGCACCCCCCAGCCCGAGAAGGCCAAGGCCGCCCTCCGCGCAGCCGGCATCAAGGACAAGGTGAAGATCACCCTGTACTCCACGCCGAGCCGCTACGGCCCCTCGACCGACGAGGAATTCCACCTCATCGCCAAGCAGCTCAACGACAGCGGCCTCTTCGAAGCCGACGTCAAGTCCGTCGAGTTCGAGCAGTACGAGAAGGACATCCAGGCAGGCAAGTACGGCGTCTACGTCAAGGGCTGGGTCCCCGACTACCCCGACGCCGACAACTTCACGCAGCCCTTCTTCGGCCCCGACAACGTCCTGCACAACAACTACGACAACAAGGAGATCACCGGGACGATCATCCCGTCGACCTCCGCGAAGTCCGACCGCGGCTCCGCCAGCAGCGACTACGCCCGCCTCCAGGACATCGTCGCCGAGGAGATTCCGCTCCTCCCGCTCTGGCAGGGCAAGCAGTACGCCGTCACCCGCCCGAACGTGACCGGCCTGCAGTGGTCCCTGGACGCCTCCACCGTCTTCCGCTTCTGGGAGATCAGCAAGGGCTGAGTCGCTCCGCCCGGGGCAACCGCAACGGCAACGGGCCCGCCTCCGCACCCAGCGGAAGCGGGCCCGTACCCGTACCCGTACCCGTACCGGCGACCTCGCGGGCAGCGACCGAAACGCCTACTGACCGGCCCCCGGACGCACCAGACCACTCTCGTACGCGTACACCGCGGCCTGCACCCGGTCCCGCAGACCCAGCTTCGTCAGCACATGACCCACGTGCGTCTTCACCGTCGTCTCGCTCACGAACAGATCCGCCGCGATCTCCGCATTGGACAACCCCCGGGCCACCAGCTTCAGCACCTCGACCTCGCGCTCCGTCAACGAAGCGATCATGTCCGGAACCCGGTCCTCGCCCGACGGCAGATGCCCCGCGTACTTGTCCAGCAGCCGCCGCGTGATGCTCGGCGCCAGCATCGCCTCGCCACCCGCGACCACGCGGATCGCCTGCACCAGCTCCGCCGCCGGCGCATCCTTCAGCAAGAACCCACTGGCCCCCGCCCGCAGCGCCTCCACCACGTACTCGTCCAGATCGAAGGTCGTCAGCACCAGCACCTTCGCCGGACCGTCCCGCCCCGGACCCGTGATCTGCCGCGTCGCCTCCACCCCGTCCATCCGCGGCATCCGGATGTCCATCAGCACCACATCGGGCTGCAGCGCCCGCACCTGGTCCAACGCCTGCAGACCGTCCCCGGCCTCGCCGACCACCGCCACATCCTGTTCGGCCTCCAGGATCATCCGGAAACCGGTACGCAGCAGCGGCTGATCATCGACCAGCAGTACGCGGATCGCCACGGGGTCTACCTCGCGTTCATCGGATTCATTCGGACCCCAACGGGGAACCCCGCCCATTCTGCCCTGACCCCAAGATCAGGATTCGCCCCGCCCGGCGGACGGCAGCGCCAGCGGATACACCGGGGGAGTACCACCGAACTCCGGACACACCGCCTGATGATCACACCAGCCGCACAGCTTCGACTGCCGCGGCCGCCAGTCACCCGTCTCCGTCGCCACCCGGATCGCCTCCCACAGCGCCAGGAGCTTGCGCTCCATCCGCTCCAGATCCTCGATCACCGGGTCGTACGTCACCACGTCCCCACTGCCCAGGTACACCAGCTGCAGCCTCCGTGGCACCACCCGCTTCAGCCGCCACACCACCAACGCGTAGAACTTCATCTGGAACAGCGCACCCTCGGCGTACTCCGGACGCGGCGCCTTCCCCGTCTTGTAATCGACGATCCGCACCTCACCCGTCGGCGCCACGTCCACCCGGTCGATGATCCCGCGCAGCCGAAGCCCCGACTCCAGCTCCGTCTCCACGAAGAACTCCCGCTCCACCGGCTCCAGCCGCGTCGGGTCCTCCAACGTGAACCACCGGTCCACCAACGCCTCGGCCTCGCTGAGCCAGCGCGCCAGCCCCGCCCCCTCGTCACCCTCCGGGAACAGTTCCGACAACTCCGGCTTCGACTCCACCAGCCGGTCCCACTGCCCCGGAATCAACGCCTTCGCCCGCGGCGCCGTCCGCTCCGACGCCGGATGATCGAAAAGCCGCTCCAGCACCGCGTGCACCAACGTCCCCCGCGTCGCCGCCGCACTCGGCTTCTCCGGCAACTTGTCGATCACCCGGAACCGGTACAACAGCGGACACCGCATGAAATCACTCGCCCGCGAAGGCGACAGCGAAGAAGGCGCCACGGCCGCCACCTGCGCGGGCACGGCACCGGGCACGGCACCGGGCACCGCACCGGGCACGGAACCGGACACGGGACTGGTCACTGCATCGTCCGGACCGCTGCCGGGGCTCGTCGTCATGGACAAAACCCTACGACCCGCCACCGACAGCACGCGCATACCATCGACGCCGACCCCCCTCGCACTGCATGATCGGAGCATCACACCGCGCAACGGCGCACCCCGGCACCACGGGAAAAAGACACCGGAACCACCGGCGCACCACCGCACCGGACAGCAGCGAACGAAGGACAACCGTGGCAGACACCGACGAAACCGGCGAGCGCGCGGGCCGGCGCTCAGGACCGGGCGGCGGACTCCTCATGGGCCGCCCCTTCGGCGTACCCGTCTACGTCTCGCCCAGCTGGTTCCTCGTCGCCGCCCTCATCACCTGGGTCTTCGGCGACCAGCTCGACCGGATCCTGCCCGACCTCGGCGCCCTGCGCTACCTCGTGGCCCTCTTCTTCGCCGTCGCCTTCTACGCCTCGGTCCTCGTCCACGAACTCGCCCACACCCTCGCAGCCCTCCGCTTCAAACTCCCCGTACGCCGCATCCAGCTCCAGTTCTTCGGCGGCGTCTCCGAGATCGAGAAGGAATCCGAGACCCCCGGCCGCGAATTCGTCCTCGCCTTCGTCGGCCCCCTCCTCTCCCTCCTCCTCGCCGGCGCCTTCTACCTCGGCATGAAGACCGTCGAACCCGCCAGCGTCCCCGGCGTCCTCCTCGCCGGCCTCATGATCTCCAACCTCCTCGTCGCCGCCTTCAACCTCCTCCCCGGCCTCCCCCTCGACGGCGGCCGCATGCTCCGGGCCGTCATCTGGGGCATCACCGGCAAACCCATGGCCGGCACCATCGCCGCCGCCTGGGCCGGCCGCGCCCTCGCCGTCGCCGTCCTCCTCGGCCTGCCCCTCCTGAACTACACCGGGACCCTCGGCAACCCCACCGACGACATCGGCGGCATGGACACCGTCATGGACGCCCTCCTCGCCGCCATCCTCGCCGGCATCATCTGGACCGGCGCCGGCAACAGCCTCCGCGTCGCCCGCCTGCGCGAGCACCTCCCGGAACTCCACGCCCGCAAACTCACCCGCCGCGCCATCCCCGTCGAGAACGCCACCCCCCTCTCCGAAGCCCTCCGCCGCGCCAACGAAGCCGGCGCCCGCGCCCTCGTCATCGTCGACGGACTCGGAGACCCCACCGGCATCGTCCGCGAGAGCGCCATCGCCTCCGTCCCCGAACACCGCCGCCCCTGGGTCGCCTCCGGCACCCTCGCCCAGGACCTCACCGACGGCATGAAGGTTTCAGCAGACCTCACCGGCGAAGAACTCCTCGACCACCTCCGCACCACCCCCGCCACCGAGTACCTCGTCCTCGAACCCGACGGCGCGATCTACGGAGTCCTCTCCACCCTCGACGTCGAAAAGGCCTTCGTGAAGGCCATGGCGCGGCCCCAGTCCTGAAGCCAATACACTGGTCACATGTCCGAACCGACCGGTGCCGCCCGCCGACGCGGGCCCTTCGAGGTCGGGGACCAGGTACAGCTCACCGACCCCAAGGGCCGCCACTACACGTTCACGCTCGAAGCCGGGAAGAATTTCCACACCCACAAGGGTTCCTTCCCGCACGACGAGCTGATCGGCTCCCCCGAGGGAAGCGTTGTCCGTACCACGGGCAACGTCGCCTACCTCGCGCTGCGTCCCCTGCTCCCCGACTATGTCCTGTCCATGCCCCGCGGTGCCGCCGTGGTCTACCCCAAGGACGCAGGCCAGATCCTGGCCTTCGCCGACATCTTCCCCGGCGCCCGCGTCGTCGAAGCAGGCGTCGGCTCCGGCTCCCTGAGCAGCTTCCTGCTGCGCGCCATCGGCGACCAGGGCATGCTCCACAGCTACGAGCGCCGCCCGGACTTCGCCGAGATCGCCACGGCGAACGTCGAGCGCTACTTCGGCGGCCCGCACCCCGCGTGGCAGCTGACCGTGGGCGACCTCCAGGACAACCTGTCCGACACGGACGTCGACCGCGTGATCCTCGACATGCTCGCCCCCTGGGAGTGCCTGGAGGCCGTCTCCAAGGCGCTGGTCCCCGGCGGCATCCTCTGCTGCTACGTGGCCACCACCACCCAGCTCTCCCGGACCGTCGAATCCATCCGCGAGTTCGGCTGCTACGCCGAACCGCAGCCCTGGGAATCGATGATCCGCAACTGGCACGTCGAAGGCCTGGCCGTCCGCCCGGACCACCGCATGATCGGCCACACCGGCTTCCTCGTCACCGCCCGCCGCCTCGCGGACGGCGTCGAGCCGCCCATGCGCCGCCGCCGCCCCTCCAAGGGCGCCTACGGCGAGGACTACGACGGCCCCGGCAG
Organism: Streptomyces sp. NPDC006450; assembly: GCF_040612195.1. Taxonomy (NCBI): domain Bacteria; kingdom Bacillati; phylum Actinomycetota; class Actinomycetes; order Kitasatosporales; family Streptomycetaceae; genus Streptomyces; species Streptomyces sp. NPDC006450. Next base: position 53,506 of record NZ_JBEXPT010000005.1, read on the forward strand.
CCAGTCCGCCGCCAAGACCGCCGACACGGCCGAGGCCGCCGGGACCGGCGACCGCAGCTGACGACGAGGAGCGGCCCGCCACCCGGCAGGCCACCCCACCCCACCAACAGACAGACGCTGTGGCGCAGTTCCCCCGAACCACGGGGAACTGCGCCACAGCGTCTTTTCGTTGTCCTGCGGGCCGGCCCCGCACGCGTCACCCCGGTCGGCCCGGACCCACCCGTTCCACCCCGATGTGAGGTGTGGCACGATGCTGGCTCCCCGTCACCCTTCGCACAGGAGACACCCCGCGTGCCGCACAGCCCCGCCGAGCCGGCGCCGAGCAACCCCACCCCGGCGCACTACCGGGCCCGGCCCGTCCACTGGCTCGCCACCGCCTCGGCCCTGGCCGCCGTCGTGGCCGGCGCCGGACTCCTGCAGCCGGACCGGGCCACCGGAGCCTCCGCGGAACCGGGACGCACCGCGAACCCCGTGGCCCCCGCGCGCCCCGCCAACGGCCCCGAGGCGCCCGCCCCCGACGCGCACGCGGCCACGTACCCCCTCGACTGCAAGGGAGCCCCGCACGCCGTCACGGCCACCGCCGAAGGCGACCTCGACGGCGACGGCCGCCCCGAGACCGTCGCGGCCGTCCGCTGCGACGCCGGCTCGGGCACCCCACCGCACGCGATCTACGTCCTCGTCCAGGACCCCGCGAACACCGCGTCCCCCCGCGTCGTCGCCACACTCCTCGAAGCCGGCCGCAAGCAGACCGCGACCGATCTCACCGTCCGCGACGGACTCGTCACCGCGAGCCTCCTCGGCTACTCCTCGCCCGAAGTGCCCCGCTACAGCCCCGACACCAAGCAGCTCGCCAAGTGGCGCTGGACCGGCGGAAAATTCCGCCAGGAGCTTACGGATTCGACCCCCACAGGAGTTTGAACCGTCACTCCGCGTCGGGACCGAAGACTTCCACCCTGTCCGAAACCCGCCTTACATGGATGCAATCCCCAGGACATTCCTTCGCGGAATCCACCACGTCCTGAAGCAGCACCAGCGGAACCGGAGTGGTCGCCCCCGCCTCCACGAGCAACTCGTCCGCAGGGCTCTTCACGTACGCCAGACCATCGATGTCCAGCTCGAACACCTCCGGTGCGTACTGCACACAGATGCCGTCACCGGTGCAGAGGTCCTGGTCGATCCAGACCTCGAGCGGCTCTCCGGCCACGCCGGCGGTGCCCGCAGTCCGCTCGGCCGCTGCCTCCTGCTGCACGGTCATATCTCCTGCCGTTCCCTGCTCTGAGTGATCCATCCCGGTCACCCCGCGCGGCAAGTCGCACGAGCTCTGACGGGTGTTGAACAGTTCGACCTTACAACCGGCTGCTTTCCGATGTTGATGGGTGGGTATTTCCTTGACGGGAGGGAGTACGCAAGGGTGAAGATCGGACACACCCCTACCGTCTTTGTGATCTAGGGGTTTCAATCACCACCAGCCCAGGTAGGGTCAGAAAGCGTCCAGCTCCCCTTGGAGGAGGTGAGGACCGTGGCAGCCCACGACGACGACATCAACCGCGGCATCCGGCCCGGGCGAGGGTCTGAGGACCCCGCCGGCCAGGTTGCCTATCTCGAGCAGGAAATCGCCGTCCTGCGACGTAAGCTCGCCGACTCTCCGCGACACACGAGGATTCTCGAAGAGCGGATCGTCGAGCTCCAGACAAACCTGGCAGGCGTCTCCGCACAGAACGAGCGGCTGGCGAACACCCTGCGCGAGGCCCGCGACCAGATCGTGGCCCTCAAGGAAGAAGTCGACCGGCTCGCACAGCCGCCGGCCGGCTTCGGAGTCTTCCTGCAGTCGAACGAAGACGGAACCGTCGACATCTTCACCGGCGGCCGAAAGCTCCGAGTGAACGTGAGCCCCAGCGTCGAACCGGAAGACCTCCGGCGCGGCCAGGAGGTCATGCTCAACGAGGCCCTCAACGTGGTCGAGGCCATGGAGTACGAGCGGGCCGGGGACATCGTCACCCTCAAGGAAATCCTCGAGGACGGCGAGCGCGCCCTGGTGGTCGGGCACACCGACGAGGAAAGGGTGGTGAGGCTCGCCGAGCCGCTCCTGGACGTCACCATCCGCCCCGGCGACTCCCTGCTGCTCGAACCCCGCTCCGGCTACGTCTACGAGATCGTCCCCAAGAGCGAGGTCGAAGACCTCGTCCTCGAAGAGGTCCCGGACATCGACTACGACAAGATCGGCGGCCTGGGCGACCAGATCGAACTGATCCGCGACGCCGTCGAGCTCCCCTACCTCTACCCCGACCTCTTCAAGGAACACGAACTGCGGCCCCCCAAGGGCATCCTGCTCTACGGCCCGCCCGGCTGCGGCAAGACGCTCATCGCCAAGGCCGTGGCCAACTCCCTTGCCAAGAAGGTCGCCGAAGTCACCGGCCAGCCCACCGGGAAGTCCTACTTCCTGAACATCAAGGGCCCCGAACTCCTCAACAAGTACGTCGGCGAGACCGAGCGGCACATCCGCCTCGTCTTCCAGCGTGCGAGGGAGAAGGCGAGCGAGGGCACCCCCGTCATCGTCTTCTTCGACGAGATGGAATCCCTCTTCCGCACCCGCGGATCCGGAGTCAGCTCGGACGTGGAGAACACCATCGTCCCCCAGCTGCTCGCCGAGATCGACGGCGTGGAAGGCCTGGAGAACGTCATCGTCATCGGCGCCTCCAACCGCGAGGACATGATCGACCCGGCCATCCTGCGCCCCGGCCGGCTCGACGTGAAGATCAAGATCGAGCGCCCCGGCGCCGAGGCCGCGAAGGACATCTTCGCGAAGTACCTCAAGGCCTCGCTGCCCCTGCACACGGACGACCTGTCCGAGCACCAGGGATCCACCGCCGAAACCGTCCACAGCATGATCCAGACCGTCGTCGAGCAGATGTACGCCGAAACCGAGGAAAACCGCTTCCTCGAGGTCACGTACGCCAACGGCGACAAGGAAGTCCTCTACTTCAAGGACTTCAACTCGGGCGCGATGATCCAGAACATCGTGGACCGTGCGAAGAAGATGGCCATCAAGGCCTTCCTCGAGCACAACCAGAAGGGCCTTCGCGTCGCCCATCTCCTCCAGGCTTGCGTGGACGAGTTCAAGGAGAACGAAGACCTGCCCAACACCACCAACCCCGACGACTGGGCCCGAATCTCCGGAAAGAAGGGCGAGCGGATCGTATTCATCCGAACCCTCGTCACCGGAAAGCAAGGCGCGGACACCGGACGCTCCATCGACACGGTGGCCAACACCGGTCAGTACCTCTGACAAACCCGGCCGGCTGCGGGCGCCCGGCAAGGGCACCCGCAGCCGACTGCTTTACCAACTGCTCTTTTCAGCCGGTGACAGGGCAAAGTCAATGACTGAAATGATCTCCCCACCAGCGCGGAGTGGTTCTAGGCTCTTCCATACCGCAGGTCGCGCAGTGCGGGGACGGGCACCGCACACGACGCACCGGAGCACCAGCGGTACTTGAGCGCCGCTCCCGCACGGGAGCGCCGCCGGGCAAGGAGGGCCGCATGACCGTACGGCGAGTAATGGGGATCGAGACGGAGTACGGGATCTCCGTCCCGGGGCACCCGAACGCCAATGCCATGCTCACGTCGTCCCAGATCGTCAACGCCTACGCGGCGGCGATGCACCGGGCGCGCCGCGCCCGCTGGGACTTCGAGGAAGAGAACCCGCTGCGGGACGCCCGCGGCTTCGACCTCGCCCGCGAGGCCGCCGACAACAGCCAGCTCACCGACGAGGACATCGGCCTCGCCAACGTCATCCTCACCAACGGCGCACGCCTCTACGTGGACCACGCACACCCCGAGTACAGCTCCCCGGAGATCACCAACCCGCTCGACGCCGTCCTCTGGGACAAGGCCGGCGAGCGCATCATGGCCGAGGCGGCGGTCAGGGCCGCCCAGCTGCCCGGGGCCCAGCCGATCCACCTCTACAAGAACAACACCGACAACAAGGGCGCCTCCTACGGCACGCACGAGAACTACCTGATGAAGCGGGAAACCCCCTTCTCGGACATCGTGCGCCACCTCACCCCCTTCTTCGTCTCCCGCCTCGTCTTCACCGGCGCCGGCCGCGTCGGCATCGGCCAGGACGGCCGCGAACACGGCTTCCAGATCAGCCAGCGCGCCGACTACTTCGAAGTCGAGGTCGGCCTGGAGACCACCCTCAAGCGCCCCATCATCAACACCCGGGACGAGCCGCACTCGGACGCCGAGAAGTACCGCCGCCTCCACGTGATCATCGGCGACGCCAACCTCTCCGAGATCTCCACCTATCTCAAGCTCGGCACCACCGCACTCGTCCTGTCCATGATCGAAGACGGATACATCAACGTCGACCTCGCCGTGGACCAGCCCGTACGCACCCTCCACCAGGTCTCCCACGACCCCGACCTGCAGCACCTGATCACGCTGCGCAGCGGGCGGACGCTGACCGCCGTACAGCTCCAGATGGAGTACTACGAGCTGGCCAGGAAGTACGTGGAGGAGCGTTTCGGCTCCGACGCGGACGAGCAGACCAAGGATGTGCTGGCCCGCTGGGAGGACGTACTGGGCCGGCTGGAAACCGACCCGATGAGCCTGTCGGGGGAGCTCGACTGGATCGCCAAGCGGGAGATCCTCGAGGGCTACCGGCGCCGGGACGGCCTCGGGTGGGACGCGGCCCGCCTGCACCTGGTGGACCTCCAGTACGCGGACGTACGGCCCGAGAAGGGGCTGTACAACCGCCTGGTGGCCCGCGGCAAGATGAAGCGGCTCCTGGAGGAGCCGGCGGTGGAGAGGGCGCAGAGCAAGCCGCCGGAGGACACCCGGGCCTACTTCCGGGGGCGGTGCCTGGACCAGTACGCGGACGACGTGGCGGCGGCCTCGTGGGACTCGGTGATCTTCGATCTGCCGGGCCACGACTCCCTCCAGCGGGTCCCGACCCTGGAACCCCTGCGGGGCACCCGTGCCCACGTGAAGGAGCTCCTGGACCGCTGCCGCACGGCGGAGGACCTGGTCCGGGTGCTGTCGGGGCGCTGAGCCTTTCTGCCTCCCGGGGCGGGGGCTGAAAGGCCCCCGGCCCGGGAATCATGAAGACACCCGGACGTTATGAAAGTACCGGGACGGATGTCGGACCCTCCTTGTAGGGTCCGACGTAGAGTCTGATCTTGAGGGATCCCGAATTCGCGGGGTCTTTCGACGTGAGCGTGCGAACCGAGCGGGGTGAGCTAGACATGGCGACCAAGGACACCGGCGGCGGACAGCAGAAGGCGCAGCGCTCGACCGAGGAGGTCGAGGAGGCCGCGGTCGAAGAATCGACCGACCTCAAGGAGCGACAGGAAAAGCTCTCCGACGACGTCGACTCGGTACTCGATGAAATCGATGATGTGCTCGAGGAGAACGCCGAGGACTTCGTGCGGTCCTTCGTTCAGAAGGGTGGAGAGTGATTTCACCTTCGATTCGAAGGTGACACTCTTCGGGGAGGGTGAGTGTCGGAGGTCGGCAAGCGGTGCGCTCGGTGTGAACTGATCAAGCCGCTCGATGATTTCGCTTCTAACCGGGCCATGCGTGACGGCCTGCAGTGCTACTGCAGGCCGTGCGCAGCCGAGTATCACCAGCAGTGGCAGATAGCCAGGGGGAAGAATGTGCGTCCCCGTGTCGAAGCGCCCGTGGGGCACAAATTCTGCCGCCGATGCAAGGAGATCAAGCCGCACTCGGAATGGGACCGGAACAAGACGGCCTCGGACGGATTGCCGACACGTTGTAAGGCGTGCCGAGCAGTCGAAAGCCGGGCGGGGCATCTCAAGCGTTCGTACGGCATGACCGAGGCCGATCGCGACGAGATGATCGCCGCTCAGGGCGGTATCTGCTTGATCTGCAAAAAAAGGGGCCCGGCGGTACATGTGGATCACTGCCACACCACGGGTAGGGTCCGAGGCGTACTTTGCTTCAACTGCAACACGGCCATCGGCAAGTTGGGAGACGATCCCGACGCAGCTCGTAGGGTCGTCTCATATCTGGAAGGAAACCTGTGGAACCCAACACTCGAAGCACAGGGCGTCTGCCGGCAGCCTTCCTGACGCCGGGGTCGTCGTCCTTCATGGACTTCCTCGGGGCTCACCAGCCCGAGATGCTCCCGGGCAACCGGAAGCTGCCCGACGGGGTCATCGAGGCGCCGCACGGGACGACCATCGTGGCCGCCACCTTCCCCGGCGGGGTCGTGCTCGCCGGTGACCGGCGGGCGACCATGGGGAACATGATCGCGCAGCGGGACATCGAGAAGGTGTTCCCGGCGGACGAGTACTCCGCCGTCGGCATCGCCGGCACCGCCGGTCTGGCCGTGGAGATGGTGAAGCTGTTCCAGCTGGAGCTGGAGCACTTCGAGAAGGTGGAGGGGGCGACCCTCAGTCTCGAAGGTAAGGCGAACCGGCTCTCCACCATGATCCGGAGCAATCTGGGCATGGCGATGCAGGGGCTGGCCGTCGTGCCGCTCTTCGCGGGGTACGACGAGGCCAAGGAGAAGGGGCGGATCTTCTCCTACGACGTGACCGGCGGCCGCTCCGAGGAGCACGGCTTCGCCGCGACCGGCTCGGGCTCGATCTTCGCGCGCGGCTCGATGAAGAAGCTGTACCACTCCAAGCTGACGGAGGAGGAGGCCACGACGCTCGTCGTGCAGGCGTTGTACGACGCCGCCGACGACGACTCGGCCACGGGCGGTCCGGACCTCTACCGCCACATCTACCCCATCGTCACCGTCATGACCGACGAGGGATTCCGCAGGCTGTCGGACGAGGAGTCCTCGGAGCTGGCCCGCAAGATCACGAACCGGCGGCTGGAGCAGCCCGACGGTCCGCGCGCCGCTCTGCTCTGACCAGCCCCGCTCTGACCTCCTCGTCGTCCAGAAGAAAGGGACGGAAAGCCGGTGTCGACTCCGTTCTATGTGTCACCCCAGCAGGCCATGGCCGACCGGGCGGAATACGCCCGCAAGGGCATCGCCCGCGGTCGCAGCCTTGTTGTGATCCAGTACGCCGACGGCATCGTGTTCGTCGGTGAGAACCCGTCCCGTGCGCTGCACAAGTTCAGCGAGATCTACGACCGGATCGGCTTCGCGGCCGCCGGCAAGTACAACGAGTACGAGAACCTGCGGATCGGCGGTGTGCGGTACGCGGATCTGCGTGGATACACCTACGACCGTGACGATGTGACGGCCCGTGGGCTGGCGAACGTCTACGCGCAGACGCTCGGCACGATCTTCTCGAGTGCGGGGGAGAAGCCGTACGAGGTGGAGCTGGTGGTGGCGGAGGTCGGTGCGACCGCCGCGGGTGACCAGATCTACCGGCTGCCGCACGACGGGTCGATCGTGGACGAGCACGGCTCGGTCGCGGTCGGTGGCAACGCCGAGCAGATCAGTACCTACCTCGATCAGCGGCACCAGGACGGGATGACCCTGTCCGAGGCGCTGAAGCTGGCGGTGCAGGCGCTGTCGAGCCAGGCGAACGGTACGGACAAGTCGATTCCGGCGGAGCGGCTGGAGGTGGCGGTGCTGGACCGTACGCGGGCCCAGCAGCGCAAGTTCAAGCGGATCCGCGGCCGGCAGCTGGCGCGGCTGCTGGAGGCGGACGTGCCGGCGGCGGCCCAGGCGGATGCCGTGTCGAACGACGAGGCTCCCGAAGAGGAAGCCGAGTAGAGCGGGAAACGAGCGGGTGAGCGCCCCTGGCCTTCGGGTCGGGGGCGCTTTCGCGTGTCCGGGGCCTCGGGTGTCCGGGTCCCGGGGGCTCAGGTGGTCGGTGCCGGGCCCGAGGAGTCGCGGACGACGAGTCGGACCGGGATGTCGGCCGGGGTCCAGGGGGTGCCTTCGAGGACGGCGAGGAGGGCGGTCATGCCCTGTTCGCCGACGCGTTCGGCGGGGAGGTGGACGGTGGTGAGTTCGGGTTCGACGGCGGTGGCGAGGGCGAGGTCGTCGAAGCCGGTGACGGAGAGGTCCTCGGGAATGCGCAGGCCGAGGCGGCGGGCGGCTTTGCAGGCGCCGGCGGCCAGGATGTCGTCGTCGCAGACGACGGCGGTGGGACGGCGGTCCGCGGGGGTGTCCAGGGCGCTCTCCGTGGCCGTACGGGCGGCTTCCACGCTGAGGTGGGCCCGTACGGTGCGCAGCTGCGCGGTGGGCGGCAGGAGGGCGGCCAGGGCGTTGGCGCGGACGTCGAAGGTCCAGGAGTCGATGGCCGAGGCGAGGTGGAGGAAGCGGTGGTGGCCGTGGGTGAGGAGGTGTTCGGCGGTTTGGCGCATGCCGTCGGCGATGGCGAGGTTGACGTGGGCGTGGGCGGTGCCGGCGGTGGGGTCGCTGTCGAGCATGACGAGGGGGAGTTCGTCGCCGCCGAGGGCGTGGAGGGCGTCGGCGGCCATGGAGGAGGCGATGACTCCGTCGAGGGCGGCGCGGGCGGAGGCGAAGGGGTCGCGAGCGGGGCCGGTGCCGTCGGGGGAGGGGTAGAGGACGACGCCGAAGCCGTGTTCGGCGGCGATGCGGGCGGCGCCGGTGTAGACGCGGGCGAAGAATTCGTTGGTGAGGGCGGGGACGACGAGGAGGGCGGTGCGGGTGGAGCCGAGGCGGAGGTTGCGGGCGGCGAGGTTGGGGCGGTAGCCGAGTTCGGTGGCGGTGTGGCGGACGTGGTCGGCGGTGCGCTGGGAGACGCGGCCGTGCCATTTGTCGCCGAGGACGAGGGAGACGGTGGCCTGGGAGACTCCGGCGGCTGCGGCCACGTCGCGGCTGGTGGGTCTCGTCACACGGTGCTCCTGTAGTGCGAGGTCGCGGGGGGTTGGCGGGGTTCGGCGGGTGGACCGCCGGTCTGGGGTCATGGTACGTATGACCGGTCGCGTTATACGTATTACTAAGTCTCCCGGCTGGTTCCGGGCAGGAGGGGGCGGACATGGCCGCGGGTTACGCGGAGCTGCTCAGGACACGGCATGCCGCGAGGCTGTTGGTGGGCACGCTCATAGGCCGGCTGCCGAACGGGACGGGGCCGATCGCGATCGTGCTGTTCACCCGGGCGGAGGGTGGCAGCTACAGCCTGGCGGGGGCGCTGGCCGCCGCGTACGGGGTGTCGAACGCGGTGGGGCAGCCGTTGCTGGGTCGGGCGGTGGACCTGTTCGGGCAGCCGCGGGTGCAGTTGCCCGCGGCGGTGGTGTCGGCGCTGGGCATGGTGTGGCTGGCGTCGGCCGGTACCGGTTCGGTGGTGGTGGCGTACGCGGCGGTGGTGGTCGCCGGGTTGTTCACGCCGCCGCTGGAGGGCGGGCTGCGGGCGCTGTGGCCGAGCGTGCTGGGGGGCAAGGAGGAGCGGGTGCACGCGGCGTACGCGATGGACGCGGTGGCCCAGGAGGTCATGTTCACGGTGGGGCCGCTGCTGGTGACGCTGTGCGTGGCGCTGTGGGATCCGGCGGCGGCGCTGTTGGTGATCAACGGGATCGGGGTGCTGGGGGCGCTGTCGGTCGTGGTGTCCGAGCCTTCGCGTACGTGGCGTTCGGAGCCGCGGGAGGCGCACTGGCTGGGGGCGCTGCGTTCGCGGGGTCTGCTGGCGTTGCTGGGGGCGTTCTTCTTCGTGGGGACGGCGCTGGGGTCGATCACGGTGGCGGGTGTGGCGTACGCGGACGAGCACGGGGGGCAGGCGGTGTACGGCTGGCTGATGGCGGCTCTGGGTCTGGGTGCGCTGTTCGGTGGTGTGCTGTACGGGGCGCGGCAGTGGGCGGGTGCGCCGGAGCGGCGGCTCTGGTTGCTGCTGGCGTTGCTGGCGGTGTGTTATCTGCCGTTGATGCTGGTGCCGGGTGTGGTGGCGATGACGGGGTTCGCGGCACTGGCGGGGGTGTTCCTGGCTCCGGCTCTGGCGTGTGCGTTCATCGTGGTGGACCGGCATGCTCCGGTGGGGACGGTGACGGAGGCGTTCTCGTGGTTGGTGACGTTCTTCGGGGTGGGCGCCGCGATCGGTACGGCGGCGGCGGGTCCTGCGGTGGAGGCGGGGGGTACGGCGGCGGGGTTCGCGGTGGCGAGTGTGGCCGGTGGTGCGGCGTTGCTGGTGTTGACGGTCACTCAGCGGGTGCTGGGGCGTCCGGGTGCGAGTCGTGCGGTGGCCGGTTCGGCGCCGGGGTCGGTGGCGGGGCAGTCGGCGGTGGGCTCGGCGGGGCCGTTGGAGGGCTCTGCGGAGGCCTCTGTGACGGGGTCTTAGATGGGGCACCGGGCGGGGCCGGTGGGTGTGCGGGGCGTGCGTGGTGGCCGGCCGGCGGGTGTGTGGCGGGCGGGTGGTGGGGTGGTCCCTCGGGAAAATGATCGAAACGGCGCCTGCGAACTCGGTTTCAGAACAGAGCAGAAGGCGTAATGTTCAGTCATGGACCGCCGCATTTTCGGGCTGGAGAACGAGTACGGCGTCACGTGCACGTTCAGGGGACAGCGCCGACTGTCTCCTGACGAAGTGGCGCGCTACCTCTTCCGCCGTGTTGTGTCATGGGGCCGCAGTAGCAATGTCTTCCTGCGGAACGGCGCCCGCCTCTACCTCGACGTGGGTTCGCATCCGGAGTATGCAACTCCCGAATGCGACAACCTGATCGAACTGGTCACCCACGACAAGGCCGGCGAGCGCATTCTCGAAGGCCTGCTCGTCGATGCCGAACGCCGCCTGCACGAGGAGGGAATCGCGGGCGACGTCTATCTGTTCAAGAACAACACCGACTCGGCGGGAAACTCGTACGGCTGCCATGAGAACTACCTGGTGGCCCGGCACGGGGAATTCTCCCGGCTGGCGGACATTCTGATCCCGTTCCTCGTCACGCGGCAGCTGATCTGCGGTGCGGGCAAGGTGCTGCAGACGCCCCGGGGCGCGGTCTACTGCGTGAGCCAGCGGGCCGAGCACATCTGGGAGGGTGTCAGTTCGGCCACGACGCGTTCGCGGCCGATCATCAACACGCGGGACGAGCCGCATGCGGACGCGGAGCGTTACCGGCGTCTGCACGTGATCGTGGGCGACTCGAACATGTCCGAGACGACCATGCTGCTGAAGGTCGGGGCGACCGATCTGGTGCTGCGCATGATCGAGGCGGGCACGGTGATGCGGGATCTGACGCTGGAGAACCCGATCCGGGCGATCCGGGAGGTCAGTCACGACATCACGGGTCAGCGCAAGGTGCGGCTGGCGAGTGGCCGGGAGGCTTCGGCGCTGGAGATCCAGCGGGAGTACTACGACAAGGCGGTGGACTTCGCGGAGCGCCGCGGGATCCGTACGGGTGTCGTGGACCAGGTGCTGGAGCTGTGGGGCCGGACGCTGGATGCGATCGAGGCGGAGGACCTGGACCGGATCGGGACCGAGATCGACTGGGTGATGAAGTACCAGCTGATCGAGCGGTACCGGGCGAAGCACAACATGACGATGTCGAATCCGCGGGTGGCTCAGATAGACCTCGCGTATCACGACATCCATCGCCGGCGCGGACTGTACTACCTGCTGGAGCGCAAGGGGCAGGCGGCGCGGATCTGCAACGACCTGAAGATCTTCGAGGGCAAGTCGGTGCCTCCGCAGACGACGAGGGCGCGGTTGCGGGGTGACTTCATCCGCCGTGCGCAGGAGCAGCGGCGGGACTTCACGGTCGACTGGGTGCATCTGAAGCTGAACGACCAGGCGCAGCGCACGGTGCTGTGCAAGGACCCGTTCCGGTCGGTGGACGACCGGGTGGAGAAGCTGATCGCGGGGATGTGAGGGTGGACGGGGCGCCGTGTGGCGTCGTGTGACATCGCACTGATCTTGGCCAGGGCCTCGTACGGATCTCGTACGGGGCCCTGTCCACGCCTTAGAGTGGCGACGACCTATGTGCCGTCTGAGATCTGAGGAACACGTGCGCCGACTTGCCGGCCTGCTTGTCGTACCCCTTCTGCTGCTGTCGACAGCGGCCTGTGGCGACAGCGGCTCCGACTCCGCCGAGATGAAGAACGGGGCGCCCGCGATCACGAAGGGCGCCAAGTTCGGGGAGACCCCCACCCTGTCGCAGGGGAAGGGCAACCCGCCGAAGGAACTGAAGGTGGTGACCATCAGCGAGGGTGACGGCCCGGCGCTGAAGAAGGGCGACATCGCCCAGGTCAACTACCTCGGTCAGGTCTGGGACGGCAAGGAGCCCTTCGACCAGAGCTTCGGCAAGGGCAAGCCGTTCGACGTGACCGTCGGCGCGGGCCAGGTCATCAAGGGCTGGGACCAGGGCCTGGAGGGCAAGAAGGTCGGCAGTCGGCTGGAGCTCGTGATTCCGCCGGACCTCGGGTACGGCGAGCAGGGCTCGGGCGAGAAGATCAAGCCGAACGCCACGCTGGTCTTCGTCGTGGACATCGTCAAGGCCACCTCCATCCCGGTTTCGGCCAAGGGCAAGGAGGTCCCGCAGACGGACGCCGCCCTGCCGAAGGTCGGTACGAACACGGACGGCAAGGAAGTCTCCCTGGCCGTCCCGAAGGACGTCGCGCCGCCGGCGAAGCTCGTGTCGAACTACGTCCTGGAGAGCGACGGCGCCGTCGTGAAGGACACCGACAGCGTCGTCGTCAAGTTCAACGGCAAGACGTGGAAGGACGACAAGACGTTCGAGAGCACGTACGGCACCGACACGACGGTGACGTGGCCGCTCGCGGAGCTTCAGGTCAAGGGCCTGAAGGACGGGATCGTCGGCAAGAAGGCCGGCAGCCGCATCCTGCTGGTCATCCCGGCGGACCAGGGTTTCGGTGACAAGGAGCAGGGGACCATCCCGGCCAATTCGACGCTGGTCTTCAGCCTCGACATCCTCGCCGTGGTGTAAGACTGTCCAGGTTGTCCCCCTGTTCGTAAGTTTTTGAGGAGCAGTTCCGTGAGCGACAAGCTCGAGAAGCCCGAGATCGACTTCCCCGATTTCCCGGTCCCGGCGGACCTCGTGATCGAGGACATCTGGGAGGGCGAGGGCGCCGAGGCCAAGGCCGGTTCCCGGGTCTCCGTCCACTACGTGGGCGTGGCCTACTCGACCGGTGAGGAGTTCGACGCCTCCTGGGGCCGCGGCGCGCCGCTGCAGTTCCAGCTCGGTATCGGCCAGGTCATCTCCGGCTGGGACACGGGCATCCAGGGCATGAAGGTCGGCGGCCGCCGCAAGCTGGTCATCCCGGCCCACCTGGCGTACGGCGACCGTGGCGCCGGCGGTGCCATCAAGCCGGGCGAGACGCTGATCTTCGTGTGCGACCTGATGGCCGCCTGATCGGTCCGCCGTGAAGTGACGCTGTGAAGCGTGCGGGGCCCCTGTCGTGAAGGCGGGGGCCCTCGCTTTTGCCCAGGACCATCGGGGCGGTACGGTCAGCGGTCACGAGGGTGTACCGGGGACACGACTCGAAGGTCTGGAAGGGCGGATGGGCGTCGATGGCGATTGCCAAGGCCGAGCGGCTGATGAATCTGGCGCTGTGTCTGCTGGGGACGCGTCGGCCGCTCAGCAAGCGGGAACTGCGCGGTTCCATCGAGGCCTACATGGAAGCCGGGAACGACGAGTCCTTCAACCGCATGTTCGAGCGGGACAAGGATGATCTGCGGGAGCTCGGGCTGGTCATCGAGACCGTCGAGAACCTGGAGGGCGACACCGGCTACCTGGCCCGCCGGGATTCCAACCGGCTGCCGCCGGTGGCGCTGGACGCCGAGGAGGCCGCGGCCCTGGGGCTCGCCGCCAAGGTCTGGCAGCAGGCCCGGCTCGCCGGGGCGGCCAGTGGCGCCCTGCAGAAGCTGCGCGCCGGCGGCATGCCGGAGGCCTCGGATCCGTACGAGGGCCAGCACAGTGCCATCGAACCGCGGATCCCGGTCCACGAGACGGCCTTCGAGCCGCTGATGCTCGCCTGCCGCGATCGCCGCCCGGTGGTCTTCGACTACCGCAAGTCCACCGCCGCCCGCCCCGAGAGCCGCCAGGTCGAGCCGTGGGCCCTGGAGTGCTGGCGGGGGCACTGGTACCTGGCGGGCTTCGACCGCGACCGCGGGGCCGAGCGCGTGTTCCGGCTCTCCCGGATCACGGGCAAGGTCCGTTCGCGTGCCGCCAAGTACACCGCCGAGGTCCCGGACGTGGTGACGGTACGGGAGACCGTGGCGAGCTGGGCCGGGGAGAGTGCGGAGCGTTCCGCGCTGATCCGGTTGCGCGCGGGGGCGGGCTATCCGCTGCGGGCCAAGGCCACGGCGGTGCGGGAGGGGGCCGGCGGGGCGGGCTGGGACGAGCTGGAGATCCCGTACGGGCACGGGCTGGACGCCTGGCTGGTGGAGTTCGGCCCGGATGTCGTGGTGCTGGAGCCGGCCGATCTGCGGGCCGACGTGGTGGACCGGCTGCGGGCCGTGGCCAAGGGCTGAACCGGGCCGCGCGCAGCCGCGCGCGGGAGCGGGTGGACCGGGCAAGATCAGTGAGCAACGCCCTGAGGGGGAGACGTACCAGCATGGCTGCCAACGCCATCGACCAGACGCGCCGGATGCTGTCCTTGGTGACGTACCTGCGCGAGCGCCCGGGTGCGCACGTCGCGGACGTGGCCCGGGCCTTCGGGATCACCGAGGACGAGCTGATTTCGGACCTCGACGTGCTGCCCATGTGCGGGACCAGCTTCCGGGGCGGTGACCTGCTCGACATCGACACGGACGGGGAGCGCATCTGGTGGCGCAATCCCGATGCCTCGGGGGAGTCCACCGCGGAGCCGCTGCGGCTGGCCGCCGACGAGGCGACGGCGCTGCTGGTGGCGGCGCGCGCCGTGGCCACGCTGCCGGGGCTGCGCGAGGGCGACCGCCAGGCCCTGCTGCGGGCCACCGCCAAGCTGGAGGCGGCCGCGGGGGAGGTGGCGGGGGCCAGTTCCCGGCTCTCGGTGACCTTCGAGTCCGAGGGCGGGGTCTTCGCCGACGTGGACCGGGCCATCGCCGAGCGGCGCCGGCTGTGGCTGCGCTACTACTCGCCGGCGCGCGACGAGCTCACCGAACGCAAGGTCGACCCGATCCGGCTGTTCGCCGTCGGGCACACCTACATGGAGGGGTGGTGTCACCTCTCCGAGGCCCGGCGCACCTTCCGCCTGGACCGGGTGGCCGAGATCAGGCTGTTGGACGAGCGGGCCGATCCGCCCGCCATCGAGCCCCGCGATCTGTCCGAGGGGCTGGTCCAGCCGGCCGCCGAGGACCCGGAGGTCGTGGTCGAGGTCGGTCCCGGCGGGCGCTGGGTGGCCGAGTACTACCCGCACGACAGTGCCGAGGAGCTGCCCGAGGGGGGCCTGCGGATCACCCTGCGCACCCCTGACCCGGGCTCGCTGCGGCGCCTGGCGCTGCGGCTGGGCCGCGAGGGGCGGATCGTGGCCCCGGTGGAGCTGGCGGAAAGCGCCCGCCGGGCGGCCCGGGAGGCGCTCGCCGGGTACGAGGACCAGGCCGTGGAGGACACGGCGGTCGCGGGCGGGACCGTCGGGGGCGGGGCGGTCGAGAGCGGCACGGTCGGGGAACAGGGCTGAGGGGCCGAGGGGGGATCCGCGCGATGTCCGTCGCGTTCAAGGCGTCCTGTCCCGACTGCCGGGCCCGCTTCGAGCTGGACGCGGGAGCGCTGCGCCTGGCCATCGGCGGCAGCCGGCGTACGACCTTCTATTCCTTCACCTGTCCCGAGTGCGGAGCTCCGGTGCGCAAACCGGCCGGTGAGCGCATCGTGGAACTGCTGACCGGTGGCGGCGTGAGCACCCTGCGCAGCGTCTGAGCCGGGCGGTGGCCTAGGCTCGTCCCATGCTGTGGCCGATGTTCGCAATCGCTCTGGGTTTCCTCGGGCTCGCCGTCCTCGCCGTCCTCGCCGTGCGGGTCTTCGTCGAGGTGCGCCGGCTTTCCGTCCAGGTCGCGGACGCCGGGCGCCGGATCGCGGAGGCCTCCGCGGACCTGGAGCAGGCCGCGACGGGCCTGGCCAGGGCCGGGCGCTCCGTGCGGCCATAGCCATCGTCGGGCAACCGTCGTACTGTCTGACCACGCATGCGGTGATGCCCCAGGGGATTGCCTGGCGTTAACCCCCGGGGGTTACGATCCATGTCAGAACGGCTTACCGATCTCGGTCGGGGCCGTGTTGACTACCACAACCAGCCGTTTCGGTGAGAAGGAAGACACACATGATCGGCAACCTGAAGCCCCTCGAAATCCTCCTGATCGTCGCCGTGATCTTCCTGCTGTTCGGTGCCAAGAAGCTTCCCGACATGGCCCGCTCGCTCGGCAAGTCCGCCCGCATCCTCAAGAGCGAGGCGAAGGCGATGAAGAAGGAGGGGGAGGCGGAGGACGCCGCCACCGCCGCTTCCGTCGCCGACCCGGCGCCCCAGCAGCAGACCCCGGCTCCGCGCACGATCCAGGCCTCGCCCGGTGACGTCACCAGCGCGCGCCCCGTGAACGAGCCCAACCACACCACGCAGGGCTGACACCGGCCGGTCGCGGTCGCACCAGTCATCTGCAACGAGACAAGGGACGTGGGTTGCTCAAGTCTGCCCGCAAGCAGGAGAAGCAGGACCGGAAGGCAAAGGACGCCGAAGGGCGGATGCCTCTTGTCGAGCACCTGCGTGAGCTGAGGGACCGGCTGCTGAAGGCGGTCCTCGCGGTCCTCGTGATCACCATCGTGGCCGCGTTCTTCTACAAGGACCTCATCGACTTCATGATGAAGCCGATTCTCGACTCGGTCGGCTGTAGGAACGGCGTGGTCGAGCAGCGCAACGGGAACCCCTGCGCCGACATGACGGTCAACGGTCTCATCGCGCCGTTCTCCATCGCCCTGAAGGTCTCGCTCACCGCCGGTGTGGTGCTCTCGGCGCCGGTGTGGCTGTACCAGCTGTGGGCCTTCGTGGCCCCGGGTCTGCACAATCACGAGCGGAAGTACGCCGTCGGGTTCGTGGCGATCGGTGCGCCGCTGTTCGGCGCCGGCGCGGTCCTCGCGTACAAGGTCCTGCCGCAGACCGCGGTGATCCTGCTGGAGTTCACCCCCGAGAACGCGCGCAACCTGCTGCCGGTCGACGACTACCTCGACCTGATCACGCGCATGGTCATCGTCTTCGGCCTGGCCTTCGAGCTGCCGCTGCTGCTGATCCTGCTCAACGTCACCGGGGTGCTGACCGCGAAGCGGCTCGCGAGCTGGTGGCGGGCGATGGTGCTGGGCATCACCGTCTTCGCCGCGTTCGCGACGCCCACCGGTGACCCGCTGACGATGCTGGCGCTGGCCGCGCCGATCGTCACCCTGTACTTCGTCGCGCTCCTCGTCTGCTGGATCAACGACCGCAGGCGGGCACGGAGCAACCCCGACGCGGGCCTGGACGACGACGAGGCCTCCGAGCTGGACCTGACGCCGGCGGAGCTCGGCGCGATCGAGTCCGTGCCGGCCCCGAGCGCCCTGCCCGAGCAGGCCGACGGCGGCCGCCAGCGGATCAACGGCTACGACGACGCCACCTGATCGACGCGGGCCCGCCCTGGCAGGTACATTCCCGCGGGTGAGCGCCGAGATCACCCTCTTCGTCAATCCCACCGCCGGAAGCGGCCGGGCCGCGCACGCCGCGCAGCCGGCCGCTTCCGCGCTTCGCGACGCCGGTTTCTCGGTGCGGACCGTCGTCGGCGGCGATGCCCCGGACGCCCTGGCGCGGCTGCGCGCCGCGGTGCGGGAGGGCACCGGGGCGGTGATCGCGGTCGGCGGTGACGGGATGGTCTCCCTCGCGCTGCAGGCGCTGGCGGGCAGCCTGGTGCCGCTCGGGGTGGTCGCGGTGGGCACCGGGAACGACTTCGCGCGCGCGATGGGACTGCCCGTACGGGAACCCGCGCGGGCGGGCCGGCTGGCCGCCGAGGCGCTCAAGGAGGGCCGGGTCCGCGAGATCGACCTCGGCCGGGTCCGCGGGGCGGGCGGGCCGGACCGGGCGGCCGGCGGGGCCGGTGCGGCCGACGGGGACACCTGGTACGGAACCGTGCTGTGCTCCGGTTTCGACTCGCGGGTCAACGACCGGGGCAACCGGATGCGGCTGCCGGCCGGCCGGTTCAAGTACGACCTGGCGATGGCCATGGAACTGGCCGCCTTCCGGCCGTTCCCGTACCGGATCACCCTGGACGGCGGCCCGGTCATCGAGACCGAGGCCACGCTGGTGGCCGTCGGCAACGGCTCCTCCTACGGCGGCGGCATGCGCATCTGCGCGGACGCCGTCCCCGACGACGGGCTGTTCGACGTCACGGTCGTCGGCGACTGCAGCCGGGCCACCCTGCTGAAGGTCTTCCCGCGGGTCTACAAGGGCACCCACCTCGACCATCCGAAGGTCACCGTCCACCGGGCTGCGAAGGTGACGCTGGAGGCGGCCGGCATCACGGCCTACGCGGACGGCGAGCCGCTGGGGCCGCTCCCGGTGAGCGCGCGGTGCGTCCCGGCGGCCCTGCGGCTCCTGGCGTAGGACGTCCGGGCCCGCACAAAAGATCGCGACTGTTGTCAGAGGCGGCGGGTAGGCTCGACAACAAGATGACCGAAGAACTTTCTCCCGCCGAGCGGTACGCCGCTGCCCGGATCCGCGCCGCCGAAGAGGCCACGGCACTGGCGCCCTTCCGCGAGATGTACGAATTCGACCTGGATCCCTACCAGATCGAGGCCTGCAAGGCACTGGAAGCGGGCAAGGGCGTCCTCGTGGCCGCCCCGACCGGCTCGGGCAAGACGATCGTCGGCGAGTTCGCCGTGCACCTGGCCCTCCAGCAGGGCCGCAAGTGCTTCTACACCACGCCCATCAAGGCCCTGTCGAACCAGAAGTACGCCGACCTCGCCAAGCGCCACGGCGCCGACAAGGTAGGCCTGCTCACCGGCGACAACAGCGTCAACTCCGAGGCGCCGATCGTGGTCATGACCACCGAGGTGCTCCGCAACATGCTGTATGCGGGCTCGCAGGCGCTCCTGGGCCTCGGCTACGTGGTGATGGACGAGGTGCACTACCTCTCCGACCGGTTCCGCGGAGCCGTCTGGGAGGAAGTGATCATTCACCTCCCCGAGTCGGTGACCCTGGTCTCGCTCTCGGCGACCGTCTCCAACGCCGAGGAGTTCGGCGACTGGCTCGACACCGTGCGCGGCGACACCGAGGTGATCGTCTCCGAGGAGCGGCCCGTACCGCTGTGGCAGCACGTCATGGCCGGCCGGCGGATCTACGACCTCTTCGAGGAGGGGTCCGACCACGGCGGCCGCGGCTCCGCGCGCCGCGAGGTCAACCCCGACCTGCTGCGGATGGCGCGCGAGGAGAACAGCAGCCGGTACAATCCGAAGGACCGGCGGCGCGGAAAGATGGTCCGCGAGGCCGACCGCGAGCGCGAGCGGCGCTCCCGCGGCCGGATCTGGACCCCCTCGCGCCCCGAGGTCATCGCCCGGCTGGACGGCGACGGGCTGCTGCCCGCCATCAACTTCATCTTCAGCAGGGCCGGCTGCGAAGCCGCGGTCCAGCAGTGCCTGTACGCGGGGCTGCGGCTCAACGACGACACCGCACGCCTGAAGGTGCGCGAGATCGTGGAGGAGCGGACCGCCTCCATCCCCACCGAGGACCTGCACGTCCTGGGGTACTACGAATGGCTCGAAGGCCTGGAGCGGGGCATCGCCGCGCACCACGCGGGCATGCTGCCGACCTTCAAGGAGGTCGTGGAGGAGCTGTTCGTACGGGGTCTGGTGAAGGCGGTCTTCGCCACCGAGACCCTGGCGCTGGGCATCAACATGCCGGCGCGCACGGTCATCCTGGAGAAGCTCGTCAAGTGGAACGGCGAACAGCACGCCGACATCACCCCCGGCGAGTACACGCAGCTCACGGGGCGGGCCGGGCGGCGCGGCATCGACGTCGAGGGCCATGCGGTGGTGCTGTGGCAGCGGGGCATGGACCCGGCGGGCCTGGCCGGGCTCGCGGGTACCCGTACGTATCCGCTGCGCTCCAGCTTCAAGCCCTCGTACAACATGGCCGTCAACCTGGTCCAGCAGTTCGGGCGGCACCGCTCGCGCGAGCTGCTGGAGACCTCCTTCGCGCAGTTCCAGGCCGACCGCTCGGTCGTCGGGATCTCCCGGCAGGTGCAGCGCAACGAGGAGGGCCTGGACGGCTACCGGGAGGGCATGACCTGCCACCTCGGTGATTTCGAGGAGTACGCGCGGCTGCGCCGCGACCTCAAGGACCGCGAGAACGACCTGGCCAAGCAGGGCGCGGCCCAGCGCCGGGCGCAGGCGGCCGCGTCGCTGGAGAAGCTCAAGCCGGGCGACATCATCCACGTGCCGACGGGCAAGTTCGCAGGTCTTGCCCTGGTGCTGGACCCGGGGGTTCCGGCCGGGCGGTCCAACGGGCACCGCGGGCAGGAGTACACCGAGGGCCCGCGCCCGCTGGTGCTCACCGTGGAGCGGCAGGTCAAGCGGCTCGCCGGGATCGACTTCCCGGTCCCCGTCGAGGCCATCGAGCGGATGCGGATCCCCAAGACGTTCAACGCCCGTTCCCCGCAGTCCCGTCGGGACCTCGCGTCCCAGCTGCGGACCAAGGCCGGGCACATCACCGTGGAGCGCCGCGCGCGCGGGCGGGCGGCCGCGGCCGACGACCGGGAGATCACGCGGCTGCGCACCGCACTGCGGGCGCACCCGTGCCACGGCTGCGACGAGCGCGAGGACCACGCCCGTTGGGCGGAGCGCTACCACCGGCTCCAGCGGGACACGCGGCAGCTGGAGCAGCGCATCGAGGGCCGGACGAACACCATCGCCCGCACCTTCGACCGGATCCACGCGCTGCTGACGGATCTGGACTACCTGCGCGAGGACGAGGTGACCCCGCACGGGCGCCGGCTCGCCCGGCTCTACGGCGAGCTCGACCTGCTGGCGTCGGAGTGCCTGCGGGCCGGCGTCTGGGAGGGGCTGAGCCCGGCCGAACTGGCCGCCTGCGTCTCGGCGCTGGTCTTCGAGGCCCGGCAGTCCGACGACGCGGTCGCGCCGAAGGTGCCGGGCGGCGCGGCGAAGGCCGCGCTCGGCGAGATGGTCCACATCTGGGGCCGGCTCGACGCGCTGGAGGAAGACCACGGCATCAACCAGGCGGAGGGCGTGGGCCAGCGCGAGCCGGACCTCGGCTTCGCGTGGGCGGTGTACCAGTGGGCCTCCGACAAGAGCCTGGACGAGGTGCTGCGCGAGGCGGAGATGCCGGCCGGTGACTTCGTGCGCTGGTGCAAGCAGGTCATCGACGTGCTGGGGCAGGTGGCCGCCGCGGCGCCCTCCGCCGCCGCTGTTCCGCCGACGGGATCGCCCTCCTCCGCGGGAGGCAGCACGGTGGCCCGCAACGCCCGCAAGGCGGTGGACGCGCTGCTGCGCGGTGTGGTGGCCTACAGCTCGGTGGGATAGCCGGACTTGGAGATTCCTCCAGAAGTGGTCATGGCCGGATCTCATCTCTTGCCATGATCGCTTCGATGTGTCCTGTGAGAAAATCAGGCCATGACTGGGGGAACGGACGAAGGGCCGAGACGGGTCGGTCGGCCGCGCGCCGATCAGCTGAGACCGGCGAGCGGGCGGCCGCCGCGCGAGGAACTCCTCTACGCGGCGGCCGAACTGTTCACGGTGAAGGGGTACGCGGCCACCACCACGCGGGGCGTGGCCGAACGGGCCGGAATGCGCCAGGCCACGATGTACCACTACTTCGGCGGCAAGGAGGAACTCCTCGCCGAACTCCTGGAGTCCACGGTCGCGCCCTCCCTGGAGCTGGCCCGCCGGCTGGTCCGGGACGAGGGCCGGCCCGCCGCCCGCCGACTCTGGGAGCTGTGCCGCTCGGACGTGATGCTGCTGTGCGGGGGACCGTACAACCTGGGCGCGCTCTACCTGTTGCCCGAGGTCTCCGGTGCGCGCTTCGCCCGCTTCCGCCGGATGCGCCAGGAACTCAAGGACATCTACCGGGAGTTGCTCGACAGCACCCGCGCCGGAACCGAACTCGCCGGTGACCGGGCAGGGTTGGTGCTCCGCAACGACCTCGTCTTCGGCCTCATCGAAGGCGTGATGCTGATCCACCGCTCCGATCCGGCGCGCCCGGTGGCCGCCTTCGCGGAGGCCACCGCCGACGCGGCGCTGCGCATCGCGGACGTCGGCCGCCAGGGCCTCCCGGATCCGGTGGGAGCCGACTAGATCAGGCCCCTGGATCCGGCTCGATCAGATTCCCGGATCCGGCTCGATCAGGCCCCCGGATCCCTCTTCCCAGGCGCGCCGGTCCTCCCAGGCCTGCAGGGTGCGGCCGCTCTCGATCCGGTGCGCGATTCCGGTCACCGGATCGGTGAACTCCAGCGTGCGGGCCAGGAGCTGCAGCGGACGCCGGTAGTCGTCGGGCGCGGGGTCGCGGACCACCGGATAGACCGGGTCGCCCAGGATCGGCAGGCCCAGGCTGTTCATGTGCACCCGCAGCTGGTGGGTGCGCCCGGTGTGCGGGGTCAGCCGGTAGCGCCCGATGTCCCCACGGACCGCGAGGAGCTCGGCCAGGGTCTCCGCGTTGGGCTCGGCGCCCGCGACCTCCGTCGCCGCCATCACCCCGCGCACCTTCTCGATGTGGCTGCGCAGGGTCCGGGGGAACTCCAGCGCCGGGTCGTGGGGCGCGAGCGCCTCGTACTCCTTGCGGATCCGCCGCTCCTGGAACATCAGTTGGTAGGCCCCCCGGTCCTCGGGGCGGATGCTGAACAGCACCAGCCCGGCGGTCATCCGGTCCAGCCGGTGCGCGGGACTCAGCGCGGGCAGGCCGAGCTCCACCCGGAGCCGGGCCAGGGCCGTCTGGAAGACGTGGCTGCCGCGCGGGGTGGTGGCCAGGAAGTGTGGTTTGTCGGCCACCAGCAGGTGCTCGTCGCGGTACACGACCCCGAGGGGGAAGGGCACCACGGGCTCGGCCGGCATGTCCCGGTGGAACCACAGGAAGCCGCCCGGCTCGTACGGGTCCTGCGGCCGCAGCACCCGGCCGCCCTCGCCCAGCACGCGGCCGCCCTGCAGCAGGCGGGCCATGGACTCGGCGCCGCGGGTGCCCGCGTAGCGTGCCGCGAGGTAGGAGCCGAGGTCCGGCCAGGTCCCGTCCGGGTCGGGGGGCAGGCGCATGCGGACCGGGTCGATGCCGGAGACCTGGGGCAGGGGCGCGTCGGGGATGTGGGATCTGCGCTTCACCGGGTACAGGCTATGCGGCTACGGGCGGCTGAAGGTGCCCAGGTGGTTGGCGTCCAGGTACTCGACGCGCAGCGTGCCGTCGCCGAAGGTCACCCCGGTCCGGCCGGCCATGTTCTCCCCGGCCGTCTCGAAGCTGAAGACGTCGCCGTCGTAGTGGGTGAGCGGATAGCGCTGGGGCTCAGGGCCCAGGGAGAGGACGAGCCCGCCGCCGTCGGGGTCGGCGGTGACGGTGGCCTTGCCGTAGTAGGGGTTGTCGTACGCCCCGGTGTACGCGCTGTCCTTCTTGGCCGCCTTGGCGCCCGGGGGCGGCTTCGAGTAGTCGGTGGGGGAGCGGACATCGTCCTCGAGCCCGGCGTAGAGGGAGCCGGCGAGTGAAAGCCAGTCGGTGGTGGTCCTGCCGTGTTCGGCGAAGTCGAAGAAGTCCAGGGCAAGTGCGTCGGGGAGGCCCACCGGGGCGCCGTTGGTCAGGACGACGATGCCGAGCTGCTCCAGGGGGAGCATCGTGACGTTGGTGTTCGCGCCGAGCAGGAATCCGCCGGAGTGGCTCAGGCGGAGCCGGCCGGCCTGGTCGTAGCTGACGTTCCAGCCGAGTCCGTAGAAGCCGCTCGTGCCGGTCGGGGTGACCGGTACCGAGACGATCGCGGGGAGGTGGGTCCGCGCGAGGTTGTCGGCGGGGATGATCTGTTTCCCGTCGAGCTTGCCGTCGCCGAGCTGCAGCCGTACCCAGCGGGCCATGTCGCGGGCGGTGGAGCTGACCCCGCCGGCCGGCGCCTGGGGGTCCGGGTCGCGGACGAAGCGCGGGCTCCAGGTGCCGTCGGGGTTCTTGGCATGGATCGAGGCGCGGTCGGCTGCCCGTTCGAAGGCCGAGAACTCGGTGCTCGTGTGCGTCATCCCGGCCGGCTTGAACAGGACGTCGTCGGACAGCTTCTGCCACGTCTTGCCGTGGTCCCTGGCGACGGCCTCGGCGGCGGCGGTGAAGCCGAAGTTGGTGTAGGCGTAGCTCGCGCGGAACTCGGTGAGGGGCTCCAGGCGCAGGTGGTCGAGGATGTACGCCTGGTCGTAGCCGAGGTCTTCGAGGAGGTCTCCGGCGTGGTCGGGCAGGCCGCTGCGGTGGGACAGCAGGTCGGCGGGGGAGACGTGGTCGGTGACCCAGGGGTCGCCCAGCGCGAAGCCGGGCAGCTCGACGTTCCGGTCGAAGTCGCCGGGGGCCTTGAGGGCGCCGGCGACGATGGTGGAGGTGATCGGCTTGGAGACCGAGGCGACCTGGAAGACGGTGTCGGGGCTCACCGTGGCCGGGTCGCCGACGCGGCGCAGGCCGAAGCCCTTGAGGTAGACCACCTTGTCGTTGTGGACGACGGCGACGGAGACACCCGGGACTCCGGTGCGGCGCATCATCTCGGCGACCGTCGCATCGAGGCGGCGCACCGCCGTGTCGACCTGGGCGTCGGTGATCTGGGCGGTGGGCGCGGGCGGCGGAGTCGGCGCGGCCGTCGCGGTCCCGGCCGTGGCCAGAAGGGCGGCTGTTCCGGCTGCCGTGAAGGCGCGGAGCGTACGCATGCGCCCATTGTCCCGCCGAACGGTTGATACCGCGTGCGGGGCCGCGCGGCCCCGCACGCCGCGGGATGCGGCACGGGCAGGGCGTCGCCGCCGTGCGGGGGCTCCGGTGCCGTGGGTGGGTGCAGGGTCCGGGCCGGACCCCGTGCCGGTCGGGTCGGGACGGCGCGCCGATTCGGTACGGGTCCGCGGGCGGCGTGCCGGCCGGTGGGTTCGCCCCCGGGTCCGTCCGGGGGAGACCTCGCCGCGGCGTCAGGACGCGGCGGCGGCCAGGGGGCGTTCCTGCTCGGCTTCGACTTCCGCGTTCCAGTCCCGCTTGATCGCGCGCCAGCCCTCGTCGGTCTGGCCCAGGCGCCAGTACCCGGAGATGGACAGGCGCTCGCGCGGGATGCCGCGGTCCATGCGCAGGTGGCGGCGCAGCGATCTGACGAAGCCGGCCTCGCCGTGCACGAACGCGTGCACGTCGGGGGAGGGGAAGGCCAGGGCCTCGACGGCCTCGGTCAGCGCCTCGCCGACCGGACGGGAGCCGCGGTGGATCCAGACCGGGACGACGCCGTCGGGGGTGGCGATCGCCAGCTCGTCGTCCGGGCCCTGGACCTCCACGAGCGCGTGGACCTGCGCCCCGGCGGGCATCCGCTCCATCGCCGCGCCGATCGCCGGCAGGGCGCTCTCGTCGCCGACCAGGAGGTGCCAGCCGGCGACCGGGTCCGGGGCGTAGGCCCCGCCCGGACCGAGGAAGCGCACGAGTTCACCCGGCTGGACGCGGGCCGCCCAGGGGCCGGCCAGCCCCTCGTCGCCGTGGACCACGAAGTCGAGGGTCAGCTCCAGGTGGACCGGGTCCCAGGCGCGCACCGTGTACGCGCGCTGGCGCGGCCATTCCTCGCGCGGGTGGGCCGCCCGGATCCGGTCCAGGTCCCAGGGGGTGGTGTAGGTGACGCCGTCAGGTGCGAAGAGCAGTTTCACGTAGTGGTCGGTGTATGTTCCCGCGCCGAATCCGGCCAGCCCCGCACCGCCCAGCACGATCCGCACCATGTGCGGACTCAACCGCTCGGTCCGCACGACCACTGCGGTGCCGACCTTGCGGGCGCGTCCTTCTGCCACGACGTCTCCCTGACTTTCCGACCCTGTCTCCGTGAAGCTTAGGATTACCTAAGTTAGCACCTCAGGTGCGAAGTGCGCTGCCCAGGCGTTCAACGGCTCCACTCAGGCCCCACCGGTGCGCCAGAGCGGCCACCAGATCCGGCCGGGCGGGAACGGACGGGAGAGCCGGGTCGAAGGGCGGAAGCGGAACGTCCGAGGCGACCTGGACCACCTTCGGGGCGACCGCGAGATATGGCCTGGATTCGTCCAGCCGCTTGCGCTGGGTGGGGGTCAGCTTGGACTTCGGGTCCTCGACGGCCGCGATGATCCCGGCCAGGTTCCCGTAGGCGTCCAGCAGCTTCGCCGCCGTCTTCTCGCCGATGCCGGGGACGCCCGGCAGGCCGTCGCTCGGGTCCCCGCGCAGCAGCGCCAGGTCCGCGTAGCCCGGGCCGTCGACCCCGTACTTCTCGCGGAGCCAGGCCTCGTCCGTCACCTGGAGCATGCCCACGCCCTTCAGCGGGTACAGCACCCGGCGCTGCTTCGCGTCGTCGACCAGCTGGTACAGGTCCCGGTCGCCGGTGACGATGTCCACCGGGCCCGAGGCGCGGGCGGTCAGGGTGCCGATCACGTCGTCGGCCTCGTACCCGGCGACCCCCACCCGGGCGATGCCGAAGGCGTCCAGGGCCGCCTCGATGATCGGGACCTGCGGGGCCAGGGTGTCCGGGGTCTCCTCGACGTCCGGGCCGCTCGGGGTCTCCTGCGCGACCCGGTGGGCCTTGTAGGACGGGATCAGCTCCACCCGCCAGTGGGGACGCCAGTCGGCGTCCATGCAGGCGACCAGCTCGTCGGGCCGGTGGTCCTGCACGAGGCGGCCGATGAAGTCGAGCAGGCCGCGCACGGCGTTGACGGGAGTGCCGTCGGGGGCCTTCACGGAGTCCGGCACGCCGAAGTACGCGCGGTAGTAGAGGGAAGCGGTGTCCAGGAGCATCAGGCGTCGTGTCGTCGTCACGGTCACGATGATGCACCGAGCGGAAACGGAAAGTGGCGCGGGTACGGCCTCCTCTGCTCTTGAGCGCGAAACCGGAGCCGGTTGCTGCGTAAGGTGCTTACAGCACACCGATGTGCGATGTGCGATGTGCGATGTGCGACGGACCAGGACCAGGACAAGGGGAGGGCAGCCCCGCCATGGACGACAGGGACGGCACCGACGGCAAGAACGGACGCGGACCGACGACCGGCGCGGACGACAAGGAGCGGGACCGGGACAAGGACTCCAAGGAGCCGCTCCGGGTGGGCGTGGCCGTGCGCAAGAGACGCCGTGCGCTCCACCTCACCCTCGCCGCCGTGTCCGCGCGCAGCGGACTGTCGGTTCCCTTCCTGAGCCAGATAGAGAACGAGCGGGCCCGGCCCAGCATGCGGTCCCTCGAACGGGTCGCCGACGCGCTGGAGACCACGGCCGTCGATCTGCTGGCCGCCTCCGACACCGCGCGCACCGTGGACCTCGTACGGGCCGGCGACGAGTCCGCCCTGACCCCCGTGCCGGGCGTACGGCCCCTCGTGCGCGGGCACCACCAGCTGCACGCGCTGGAGTTCACCGGGGACCAGGACGCGGGCCGCGAGTACCAGCACCGCAACGACGAACTGATGTACGTCGTCTCGGGCGCCTGCCAGGTGGAGGCCGAGGGGCGGGCGTACCGGCTGGAGAACGGCGACGCGCTGTTCCTCTCCGGCGGGGTGCGCCACCGCTGGCGGGCCGTCACCGAGGACACGCGGATCCTGATCGTCGCGGTCGGCGAACACATCCACGCGACCTCCGAACCGCCCTCGCCGGGACACTGAGGCATGCGGGTCGTTTCGCTGGTGCCGTCCCTGACCGAGGCGGTGGCCGTGAGCGCGCCCGGGGCGCTGGCCGGGGTCACCGACTGGTGCACGCACCCGGCCGCTCTGGGGGACGCCGTGCGCATCGGGGGGACGAAGAACCCCGACGTACGGGCGATCGCGGAGCTGCGCCCGGATCTGGTCCTCGCCAACGAGGAGGAGAACCGGGCTCCGGACCTGGCGGCGC
This sequence comes from Streptomyces sp. NPDC006450, assembly GCF_040612195.1. NCBI lineage: Bacteria > Bacillati > Actinomycetota > Actinomycetes > Kitasatosporales > Streptomycetaceae > Streptomyces > Streptomyces sp. NPDC006450. The sequence continues at coordinate 81,341 of NZ_JBEXPT010000005.1, forward strand.
TGCGGGCGGCCGGGCTGGAGGTCCTGGTCACCGAGGTACGGGACCTGCCGCAGGCGTTCGCCGAACTGGACCGGGTGCTGGTGGGGGCCATGGGGCTGGAGCGGCCCCGGTGGCTCGCGGACGCGGAGGCGGCATGGGCCCGCGTGGAGCCCGCCGGACAGCCGCGGACGGCCTTCGTGCCGGTCTGGCGCCGGCCCTGGATGGTGCTGGGCCGCGACACCTTCGCGGGGGACCTGCTGGCCCGCCTCGGCGTGCGCAACGCCTACGCCGGGCACGCGGAGCGGTACCCGAGGATCCCGGCGGCCGAGCTGGCCGCCGCCGGCTGCGAGCTCGTGGTGTTCCCCGACGAGCCGTACCGCTTCACCGCCGGGGACGGGCCCGAGGCCTTCCCCGGGATCCCGGCCGCGTTCGTCGACGGCCGCTTCCTGACCTGGTACGGCCCCTCGCTGGCCGAGGCCCCGGAGGCCTTGGCCGCTGCCCTGCGGGCCCCGCTCTAGGCCGTCCCTAGCGGGGCGCGGCCAGCAGGCGGCCGGTGGCGAGGCCGCGCAGGGTGTTCGCGGCGGCCAGGAGCCAGGCGGTCAGCAGGGCCAGGAAGAGGACCGCGGCCAGCCAGGAGAAGGCGGCGAGGCCGGTGTGCCGGGCCAGTCCGGCGGCGCCGGTGACACAGGTGCCGACGGGGAACGTCAGCGCCCACCAGGTCATGGCGAACCCCATGCCCTCCCGGGCGGCCCGCAGCAGCATCGCCGCGGCCAGCGCCAGCCACATCAGGGCGAATCCCATCACGGGTACCCCGTAGACGACCGCGAAGGCGGAGAAGGCGCCGGCGTAGGGGCCGGCCATCGACTGGGGAGCCATGTCCGCGAGGGAGTTCACCGCGGTGGTGGACTGGCCGAGGGGGCCCAGGACCAGGAACAGGGTCGGGGTGAGGACCAGGGGCAGGGGGCCGCTGACGATCAGCCGGCCGAAGATCAGCGGGAGCAGCAGCAGGGTGGCGAGCAGACTGAGGCCGAACATCGCGTAGCAGCCGAGCAGCATGGCCTCGCGGGCCTGGCCGGCGGGCAGATGGGGGATGAGCAGGGGGCCCAGCGCGGCGGAGACCATGGGGGCGACCACGGGGAGCAGCCAGACGGGGGTGGCCTGGTGGGCCTCCACCTTGTGGCGGACCACCATCAGGTAAGGCACGGCGACGGCCGCGAGGAGCCCTGTCGCGGTGCCGGCGGTGAACAGGACCGTGTCCACGGCCACGGCGGCGGGGACGCCGACGAGGTCCTTGCCGACGATGAGCGCGCCGCCGCCGACGGCCAGCAGCGCCATCGAGAGGCACCCGTAGAAGGGGGCCACGGCGGGGTCCAGGAGGTGGGTGCGGGCCTGGTCGCGGTGGTGGAGCCAGTGGCCGGCCCGTGCGGTCAGCAGGACCGCGAGGGCGGTGGCGGCCAGCACCCAGAAGATCTGGCAGACCACGCGCTGGCCGGGGAGCTGGTACGGGAGGGTCGCGCCGGCGTTGGCGATGATCGCCGTGCCCATGACGGAGGCGTACCAGTTGGGGCCGAGGTGTCGCAGGGACGGAGCCCTGAGGGCGCCGGTGCGCGGGTTCGCGGTGGCGGCGGGGGTCCCGGGGGTGGTGGGACGGGGACGTACGAGGGTGGTGGCCATGGGTCCAGCGTCCTGCCGGGCGGGGCCGGACGGCAGAGGGTCTCGTCCTATGAGGGCATAAACTGAAGTTATGGGCAATGGGCACGGTAATGAGGAGTGGGTCGAGGGGCAGCTGCCCCTGGCACACCGGGTCCCGGACCTGGGCGCCATGGAACTGCTGCTCGCGGTCGCGCGCACGGGCAGCCTGAGCGCGGCCGCGCGGCGGCTCGGGATCACCCAGCCCGCCGCGAGCAGCCGGATCCGGGCGATGGAGACCCGGCTCGGGGTCGCGCTCGTGGACCGCTCCCCGCGCGGATCGACGCTGACCGCGGAAGGTGCGCTGGTCACGGACTGGGCCCGGCGGGTGGTGGAGGCGGCCGAGGCCTTCGACGCGGGTGCGCAGGCGCTGCGGGGCCGCCGCGACTCCCGGCTGCGGGTCGCGGCCAGCATGACCATCGCGGAGTACCTGCTGCCCGGCTGGCTGATCGCGCTGCGCGGGCAGCGGCCGGACACGGCGGTGTCCCTGCACGCGGGGAACTCGGCGGTGGTGGCGGAACGGGTGCTGGCGCACGAGGCGGACCTCGGCTTCGTGGAGGGGCTGAGCGTGCCGGAGGGGCTGGACTCGGTGGTCATCGCGCAGGACCGGCTCGTGGTGGCGGTGGCCCCCGGGCACCCCTGGGCCCGGCGCTCGCGCGGGGTGGAGCCGGCGGAGCTGGCGGCGACCCCGCTGATCCTGCGGGAGCGGGGCTCGGGGACCCGCCAGGTCCTGGACGCGGCGCTGGCCGGGTCCGGGGGGCTGGCGGAGCCGCTGCTGGAACTGGCCTCCACCACCGCGGTGAAGGCGGCTGCGGTGAGCGGAGCCGGGCCGTGCGTGCTGTCGGAACTGGCGGTCGGGGACGAGCTCGCGGGGCGGCGGCTGGTGTCCGTGCCGGTGATCGGCGCCGGGCTGGAGCGGGAGCTGCGGGCGGTGTGGCCCGCGGGGGCGCGTCCGGCCGGGCCGGCGCGGGATCTGCTCTCGCTGACCCGGCGCTGACCCGGCCGCGGCCCCGGCCGCGGGCGTGCCGCTGAGCGGGGCGAAGTCCCCTACCCGCCCTTCGCCCGTTCCCCGGGCTCTGCCCGGACCCCGGTCCTCAATCGCCGGACGGGCTGAAGGGACCCTGGGGCTGCGCCCCGGGCGCCCGTCCTCAAAGGCCGGACGGCTGGACCGGGCCGGGCGGGCTGGAGGGAGCCGGGCGGGTTCGGGTGGAGGCCGCTGTGATCAGGGCCGACATGATGCGGGTGTCCTTGTCCATTTCCGGGTGCCATTGGACGCCCAGGGTCCAGGGGGCGGGGGCGGGGAGTTCGATGGACTCCACCGTGCCGTCGGTGGCGTGGGAGGAGGCGATCAGGCCCCGGCCCAGGCGGTCCACGGCCTGGTGGTGGTAGGTCGGCACCTCCGACTCCTCCGGGACCAGCGCCGCGTACAGCGTGCCGGGGACCGGGCGGACCGGGTGCCAGGAGAACACGCCCGGGCTGGTCACGTGGCCGTCGATGTGCTGGATCAGGGTGCCGCCCAGGACCACGTTCAGCGCCTGCATGCCGCGGCAGATGCCGAGCAGGGGCGTGCCCGAGGCCAGGGCCGCGGAGATCAGGGAGAGCTCCCACGCGTCGCGCAGGGTCGCCGCCGGACCGGTACGGGGATCGCGCGGAGCCCCGTACCGGACCGGGTCCACGTCCGGGCCGCCCGCGACGACCAGGCCGTCCAGCCGGCTCAACACCTCTGCCGCCGCCTCCGGTTCGTCCGGCGGGAGCAGGACGGCGGTGCCGCCCGAGGCCTGGACGAGCTCGTAGTACCCGGTGGGGACGAGGGCCGTCGGGACGTCCCACACGCGGTAGCGCGTGGACGGCTCGACGTAGGTGGTGATGCCGATGAGCGGCCTGGGCACGGGGGAAACCTCCGGAGGGGACAGCGGGCGGGGATCAGTCGCGGGAGAGCTCGGCCTCGGCTTCCGCCAGCGCCGCGAACTCCTCCTCCGGCGCGGAGGCCACCAGGTGGTGCCGACTGTAGAACGCGAAGTAGGCGAGGGCGACGGCGTACACGGCCAGCGCGATGAATGCCGCGTCCTTGTCCACCAGGAAGGTGGCGACCAGGGCCGAGAGGGCGAGGACGAAGGCCACCGTGGAGGTCGCGATGCCGCCCGGTGTGCGGTACGGGCGCTCCAGGCCGGGCTCGCGGCGCCTCAGCACGATGTGGGAGAGGGCCATCAGCGCGTAGGAGATGGTCGCCCCGAACACCGCCATGTTCAGCATGCGCGGGCCGTTGCCGGTGGCGGCGGCCAGCGCGAAGCCGATGGCGCCGGGGATGAGCAGGCCCAGGTACGGGGCCTTGCGCTTCGAGGTCAGGGACAGGAAGCGGGGGAGGTAGCCCGCCCGGGAGAGGGCGAACAGCTGGCGGGAGCCGGCGTAGATGAGGGAGAAGAAGGAGGCCACCAGCCCGGCCAGGCCCGCGTAGTTGACGAAGGTCTTCAGCCAGGAGAGGCCGGGGTCGCCCTCCAGGGCGACGACCAGCGGGTTGCCCGCGTCCTTGATGGCGTCGGCTCCGCGGGCTCCGGTGGAGGCGAGGAAGGTGACCAGGGCGAGCAGGACCAGGATGCCCATGGAGATCGACAGGGCGCGCGGTACCGAGCGGACCGGGTCCTTGGCCTCCTCGGCGGCCAGCGGCACGCCCTCGACCCCGAGGAAGAACCACATCCCGAAGGGGAAGGCGGCCCAGATGCCGAGAAGGCCCAGCGGCAGCCAGGAGCTCGCGCCGGCGGCGCTGGTGTCGACGGCGATGTTGTCGAGGTTGGCGGGGTCGAACTGGGTGAAGGCGCCGACGGCGAAGACGACCAGCGCGATCACGGCGATGCCGGTGACGACGAGCGAGTAGCTCAGGGCCTCGCCCACGCCCCAGAGGTGGATGCCTATGAAGACGACGAAGCAGGCGAGGTAGACCGGCCAGCCCGAGGTGAGGCCGAAGAGGTTGAGGGACTCCACGTAGTCGCCGATGAAGATGGCGATGGCGGCCGGGGCGAGGATGTACTCGATGAGGATCGCGGTGCCGGTGAGGAAGCCGCCCCAGGTGCCGAGCGCCCGGCGGGCGAAACCGTAACCGCCGCCCGCGGTGGGCAGGATCGCCGACAGCTCGGCGAGGGAGTAGACCAGGCACGCGTACATCGCGCCCATCAGGACGGTGGCGATGGCGAGGCCGCCGAAACCGCCCTGGGCGAGGCCGATGTTCCAGCCGGAGAAATCGCCGGAGACCACGTACGCGACGCCGAGACCGGTCAGCAGCAGCCAGCCGGCGCTGCCGCGGCGCAGGGTGCGGCGCTCCAGGTAGCCGTCGGTGCCGTTCTCGGGGGACGGGGTGGGTTCGGGCACGGCTGCCAGCCGTGCGCCGGTGTCGTCGGCCATGTGCGCTCCTGCCTAGGGCAATGGTTGTGGGGCGTACCTTTGCCGCTCCGGCGTGGCGGGCGCAAGACCCCTGCGTTAAACGGGGGTTACGAAAGGCTCTCGACCCCCTCTCCGTCGTCGCCCGTCGTCCCGTCGTCTGCGTCTCTCCCACCCCCTGCCCCCCGGTTCAGGTCAGGAACCCCCGCAGCAGCGCCGCCGTACCGCAGCAGTGCTCGCGCATCACCTCGCGCGCCGCCTCCGGATCCCGCTCCAGCACCGCCTCCACCAGCGCGCTGTGCTGCTGCTGCGAGTGCTCCAGGTTGCGCACCAGCAGCGGGATGCAGTCCAGCAGGTCGTTCACCGTGGCCCGGACGGCCGCGTACTGGGCCGTCAGGGTGGCGGATCCGGCGAGTTCGCACAGGGTGAGGTGGAAGAGGGTGTCCTGGCGGCGGTAGTCGGGCAGCGGGGCGTCATGGGTGGCGGTCAGCGCGCCGAGCAGCCGGTCGGCGTCCCGCTCCGAGAGTCCCTGGGAGGCGCACAGGCCGGCCGCTCCGACCTCCAGGACCTCGCGGAAGCGCAGGACGTCCTCGATGTCCACGCCCGCGACCCGGCGCCGCAGCTCCTCCTCGGTGCCCCCGGCCGGCGTGTCGGGGCGGTGCAGCACAAACGTTCCGCCGTACCGCCCGCGCCGGGCCTCCACCAGGCCCTGGTCCTGGAGTACCTTCAGCACCTCGCGGAGCGTCACCCGGCTGATCCCCATCCGCTCGGCCAACTCGCGCTCCGGCGGCAGCCGTTCCCCTCCCGGTACCAGGCCGAGCCGGACCACCTGGAGGATCTGCTCCAGCGCCTCCTCGAAACCGTTGCCCGCCCGCACCTGTCGCAGCACGGGATTGAGCCGGGCGACCGCGTCGCCTTCGTTCGCCGTATCGGTCATGTGGGCTCCTCCCCTTCCCAAGCAATGGTTCTATTCAATACCTTAGGCCTACTCGGCTCACCGAAGGAGATCATCCCGTGGTAGACCGCAAGCCGCCGCTTTCGCCCGAGGAGCTCCGCGCTCTCGTCGTCAGCGGTGAAATCGACACAGTGGTCCTGGCCTTCCCCGACATGCAGGGGCGCCTCCAGGGCAAGCGGTTCGCCGCACAGTTCTTCCTCGACGAGGTCCTCCGGCACGGCACGGAGGGCTGCAACTACCTCCTCGCCGTCGATACGGACATGAACACCGTCGACGGGTACGAGATGTCCTCCTGGGACCGGGGCTACGGCGACTTCGCCATGCACCCCGATCTCGCCACCCTGCGCCGGATCCCCTGGAACCCGGGCAGCGCCTTCGTCCTCGCCGACCTCGCCTGGAACGACGGCTCGCCCGTGGTCGCCGCGCCCCGGCAGATCCTGCGCCGCCAGCTCGAACGCCTCGGCGAACACGGCTACACCGCGATGGTGGGCACCGAGCTGGAGTTCATGGTCTTCCTGGACACCTACGAGCAGGCCTGGAACTCCGACTACCGCGGCCTGACCCCCGCCAACCAGTACAACACCGACTACTCCATTCTCGGGACCGGCCGCGTCGAACCCCTGCTGCGCCGCATCCGCAACGAGATGCAGGCCGCCGGCCTCGTCGTCGAGTCGGCCAAGGGCGAGTGCAACCTCGGCCAGCACGAGATCGTCTTCCGCTACGACGAGGCGCTGACCACCTGTGACCAGCACTCCGTCTACAAGACGGGGGCCAAGGAGATCGCCGCCCAGGAGGGCGTCTCGCTCACCTTCATGGCCAAGTACGACGAGCGCGAGGGCAACTCCTGCCACATTCACCTCTCGCTCAACGATGCCGACGGACGCAGCGCCATGGCCGCCGAGGGCCCGGACGCGCAGGACCACGGCGGTATGTCACCCGTGATGCGCCACTTCCTGGCCGGCCAGCTCGCCGCGCTGCGCGACTTCTCCCTTCTCTACGCCCCCAACATCAACTCCTACAAGCGTTTCCAGCCGGGATCCTTCGCGCCGACCGCCGTCGCCTGGGGCGTGGACAACCGGACCTGTGCGCTCCGAGTGGTCGGCCACGGCCCCTCGATGCGCTTCGAGAACCGCCTGCCCGGCGGCGACGTCAATCCGTACCTCGCCGTCGCCGGCCTGGTCGCGGCCGGGATCTACGGCATCGAGAACCGGCTGGAACTGCCCGAAGCCTGCGCCGGCAACGCCTACACGGCCGACTTCGCGCACGTTCCCACCACCTTGCGCGAGGCCGCCGAGCTCTGGGAGAACAGCGAGATCGCCAAGGCCGCCTTCGGCCCCGAGGTCGTCGCCCACTACCGGAACATGGCCCGCGTCGAACTGGAGGCGTACGACTCGGCCGTGACCGACTGGGAACTGCGCCGCTCCTTCGAGCGCCTCTAGGGACGCCTCCAGGGCCGGAGCCGTCCCGGCATCCGCCGCCCTGCCGCACCGCATTACCGGACCCACCGCACCCACCGCACCCGAACGTCTGAAAGGCCACCACGTGTCCGATGCGCTGGAAGTCTTGAATCCGGCCACCGAGGAACTCGTCGCCGTCGTCCCGGCCGCCACACGGGACGACGTCGACGCCGCCGTCGCACGGGCCACCGCGGCCCAGCGGGTCTGGGCGGCGGCCGCGCCCGCCGACCGGGCCAGACTGCTGCGCCGCTTCGCCGCCGTCGTCGACGGACACGTCGAGGAACTGGCGCAGCTGGAGGTCCGGGAGGCGGGCCACACCATCGGCAACGCCCGCTGGGAGGCCGGCAACGTCCGTGACGTGGTCGAGTTCTCCGCCGGGGGAGTGGAGCGGCTCTCCGGCCGCCAGATCCCCGTCGCCGGGGGCATCGACGTCACCTTCCTCGAACCCCTCGGCGTCATCGGCGTGATCGCGCCGTGGAACTTCCCCATGCCGATCGCCGCCTGGGGCCTGGCCCCGGCGCTGGCCGCAGGCAACGCGGTCATCCTCAAGCCCGCCGAGACCACCCCGCTCACCGCGCTGCGCCTCGCCGAGCTCGCCCTGGAGGCCGGACTCCCCGAGCACCTGTTCCAGGTGCTGCCCGGCCGGGGCGAGGTGGCGGGCGACGCCCTCGTCGAGCACCCCGGCGTGGCCAAGATCGTGTTCACCGGCTCCACCCGGATCGGCAAGCGGATCATGGCCAAGTGCGCCGACCGGGTGAAGCGCCTCACCCTCGAACTCGGCGGCAAGAACCCCAACATCGTCTTCGCCGACGCCGACCTGGAGGCGGCGGCGGCCTCGGCCCCGATGTCCTTCCTGGACAACACCGGACAGGACTGCTGCGCCCGCACGCGGATCCTCGTACAGCGCTCCGCGTACGACCGGTTCATGGAACTGCTCGTCCCCGCCGTCGAGAAGGTGGTCGTCGGGGATCCGTACGACGAGAACACCCAGCTCGGGCCGCTGATCTCGCGGGCCCAGCTGGACCGCGTACGGTCCTACGTCACCGATGACCTCGACGTCGTGCGGGGCACCGCCCCCGACGGGCCCGGCTTCTGGTACCCCCCGACCCTCGTCACCGGCGTCGACCCCACCGCCGCCGTGGCCACCGAGGAGGTCTTCGGACCGGTCGCCGTCGTCCTGCCCTTCGAGGACGAGGAGGACGCCGTACGCCTGGCCAACGCCACCGACTACGGCCTCGCCGGCTCCCTGTGGACCCGTGACGTCGGCCGCGCACTGCGCGTCTCGCGCGCCGTCGCCGCGGGCAACCTGTCGGTCAACTCCCACAGCAGCGTCCGCTACTGGACCCCCTTCGGCGGCTACAAGCAGTCCGGACTCGGGCGCGAGCTCGGACCCGACTCCCTCACCGCTTTCACCGAGACCAAGAACGTCTTCATCAGCACGGAGGCCTGAAGAACATGAGCATCGAGCCCACCGAAGAGATCGTCTGCCGCCGCCTGGTCGGCCGTACCGCCGTCATCACCGGAGCCGGCAGCGGCATCGGCCTGGCCACCGCACGCCGCCTGGCCTCCGAAGGCGCCAACGTCGTCTGCGGTGACATCGACGAGACCGCGGGCAAGGCCGCGGCCGAGGAGGTCGGCGGCACCTTCGTCAAGGTCGACGTCACCAGCCCGGAGGAGGTCGAGGCCCTGTTCAAGACCGCCTTCGACACCTACGGCTCCGTGGACATCGCCTTCAACAACGCCGGCATCTCGCCCCCGGACGACGACTCGATCCTCACCACGGGCCTGGAGGCCTGGAAGCGGGTCCAGGACGTCAACCTCACCTCCGTCTACCTCTGCTGCAAGGCCGCCTTGCCCTACATGCAGCGCCAGGGCCGCGGCTCCATCATCAACACCGCCTCCTTCGTGGCCCGGATGGGCGCCGCCACCTCGCAGATCTCCTACACCGCCTCCAAGGGCGGCGTGCTCGCCATGTCCCGCGAACTCGGCGTGCAGTTCGCCCGCGAGGGCATCCGCGTCAACGCCCTCTGCCCGGGGCCCGTGAACACCCCGCTCCTGCAGGAGCTGTTCGCCAAGGACCCCGAGCGCGCCGCCCGCCGGATCGTGCACATCCCGCTGGGCCGGTTCGCCGAGCCCACCGAGATCGCCGCCGCCGTCGCCTTTCTCGCGAGCGACGACTCCTCCTTCATCAACGCGACCGACTTCCTGGTCGACGGCGGCATCTCCGGCGCGTACGTCACTCCTCTCTAGACGTCTCCCTCCCACCACCCACCCGGGGGGCCCGGGGGGGGGGGCCCCCCCCGGGCGGGGTC
>NZ_JBEXPT010000005.1:91114-139225 GCF_040612195.1 Streptomyces sp. NPDC006450
GGCGCAATCTCCGCCGCGTACTACACTCCTCTCTACACTACACCCCCCCACCCCCCCCCCGGCCGCCGGGCGACCCACGCCCCCCGGCTGCCGTGCTCCACCGTCCGCGACGATCCCGACCGTGATCGTGAGAGAACCAGGAGAGTCCACCTCAGTGACCCGACTCAGTTCCGTCCGACGGATCCAGGCCGTCGGCGCCGCCGCCGCGATAGCCGCCGGAACCCTCGTGGCCGCCGCACCCGCCGCCCAGGCGGACCGCCCCGGCGCACCCTGCACGACCCCCGAACTCAAGGCGGCCTGGTACGGGGACAACCGGGCCCGGCTCCAGCAGCTCATCGACGACTACGGGACGTGCAACCCGTACCGGCCGAACCGGACCAGGCCCGTCGCCGTCTTCGACTGGGACAACACCGTCGTCAAGAACGACGTGGGCGACGCGCAGATGTTCTGGCTGCTGCGCAACGGCAAGATCCGCCAGCCCGCCGCCGGCGACTGGAGCAGCACCAGCCGCCACCTCACCCCGGCCGCCGCCCAGGCCCTGGCCGAGGCCTGCGGCACCCTCGCGAAGCCCGGCGCCCCGCTGCCCACCGGCACCCCCGAGGGCGCCGGCTGCGCCGACGAGATCAACGCCGTCTACGGCACCGCCGCCACGCGCGCGGCCGCCCCCGCATTCGCAGGCTGGGACCGCCGTACGTTCGAGCCCGCATACGCCTGGCTGCCGCAGCTCATGCAGGGCTGGACCGCGCGCGAGGTCCGCGGCTTCACGGCCGCCGCGCGGGCCGAGAACCTGGCCGCCCCCGTCGGCGCCGGGCAGCAGGTCGGCAGCTCCACCGTCACGGGCTGGGTGCGCTACTACGACCAGCAGAAGGAGCTCATCGGCGCGCTGCGGAAGGCCGGCTTCGACGTCTGGATCAGCTCGGCCTCGCCGCAGCCGGTCGTCGAGGTGTGGGCGGAGGGCGTCGGCATCGACGCCGGGCACGTCATCGGCATCCGCAACACCACTACGTACGGCGGGAAGTTCACCTCCCACCTGCAGGGCTGCGGTTCCGTCGCGGACGGCGCCGACACGATGATCACGTACATCGACGGCAAGCGCTGCTGGATCAACAAGGAGATCTTCGGGGTCCGCGGCGCCGCGGCCGAGAAGGTCCGTCCGGCCGCCCGCCGTCAGGTGTTCGCCGCGGGCGACTCCGACACCGACATCTCGTTCCTGCGGGACGCGACCGCGCTGCGGCTCGTCGTCAACCGCAACAAGAACGAGCTGATGTGCCGCGCCTACGACAACAGCGACGGCAAGTGGATCGTGAACCCGATGTTCATCCAGCCCAAGAAGCAGAAGGCCACGCCGTACCCGTGCGCGACCACCGGCTTCACCGGCCGCGACGGCACCCCGGGGCCCGTGCTCCGGGATGACGCCGGCGTCATCCCGGACCAGACGGACACCGTCTTCTGACCGGCTTCCCGCCGGCCCCGGGGCCGACAGGCCCAGACGCCTACAGGAAGGTGCGGCCCTCGCCCCGGTAGGTCGGGGCGGTGGCCGTCACCCGGTCGCCCTGGACCAGGTGCAACGCGTCGAAGCGCTCGCACAGTTCACCGGCCTTCGCGTGCCGGAACCAGACCCGGTCGCCGATCAGCAGATCGTCGGCCGGGCTGCCGAGCAGCGGGGTCTGCACCTCGCCGGCCCCCTCCTGCGGGTCGTAGCGCAGCCCCTCGGGGAGGTACGGCACCGGCAGCCGGTCCGCGCCGGGCGCGCCGGAAGCCGGGTACCCGCCGCCGAGCACCGTGACGACCCCGACGCCGGGCCGGCGGACCACCGGCTGGGCGAAGAGCGCCGCCGGACGGCCGCTGAACGAGGTGTAGTTGTCGAACAGCCGCGGTACGTACAGCCCCGACCCGGCGGCGATCTCGGTGACGGCGTCCTCGGCGGCGGTCTGCTGGACGCTGCCGGTGCCGCCGCCGTTGACGAACTCGAGGTCCGGGACCACCGCGCGCACGGCCCGTACGGCCTCTGCCCGGCGGCCGGCCAGCTCCTTGCGGGCCGCGCTCTGCATCAGCCGGATGGCGCGCGACCTCAGCGGACGCCCCGCGAGCGCGTCGCCGACCCCGGCCACGTGGCCCTCGTAGCCCATCAGCCCGACCACCCGGAACCCGGGCCGGGCGCTCACCGCGCGGGCCAGCTCGGCGAGCTGGGCGGGCTCGCGCAGCGGGGAGCGGAGGGCGCCGACGCGCATCCTGCCGCCGAAGAGGTGCAGGGCGGTGTCCAGTTCCAGGCACACCCGGATCTCCTGGCCGCCGCCGTCGCGGGCCCGGTCCACGAGTTCCAGTTGTGCGAGGTCGTCGACCATCACGGTGACCGCGCCGGCCAGCTTCGGATCGGCGGCGAGCTCGGCGAAGCCGGCCCGGTCGGCGGACGGGTAGGCGAGCAGCACGTCGTCGAAGCCCGAACGGGCCAGCCAGATCGACTCGGCGAGGGTGTAGGACATGATCCCGGCGAACCCGGGCCGCGCCAGGACCCGTTCGAGCAGCGCACGGCACCGTACGGACTTGCTCGCCACCCGGACCGGCTTCCCGCCGGCGCGACGCACGAGATCGTCGGCGTTGGCGTCGAACGCGTCGAGATCCACGAGGGCGAGCGGAGCGTCGAGATGGGCGGTGGCCCGGTCGTAACGGGCCCGGTCGGCGGCGGGGGAGTTCATGGGCGGCAGCCTGCCAGATGGGTGTACTCGTGGGTAGGGGGTTCACGGAGGCCGGCGGACGCCCTGCCAGGTCAGAGGTCTGGGCGGCCGCTCCGGTCACACCGGGGCCCCGGCCTCCGGATGCCCCATTTGGGCAGGGAGGCGTCAGTTCGCATCGGTTGGGTGCCGCTCCTCCCCGGCCGACGTCCAGGCGCTGGCGGGCGCGTAAAGTAGGGGCAGGCAGCCGACGGGAACGGGGGGCTGAGCCGCCGGATGACTACGTCCACACCGCACGGCGGGGTCCTGACCACGCCCGACCGGGTCCCGGTACCGCCACGGCGACGCCCGGGAACGGTCCTCGCCGCCGCCCTGTGCGGCCTCCTCGGCCTCGGTCTCACCGGCGCGGCCGGCTACCAGGCCGTCTCCGACCACCAGGCCGCGCACCGGCCCGTGGACCCCGCCGAGGCCTACCGCAAGGCCGCCTCCCTCTGGCACAGCACCCCCGTCGACACCCTGTTCCCGCCCGTGCTCGACGGCCAGGACGCCGGGCCGGGCGGCGCCGACCGCACGTGGACCCGCATCACCCCCGCCGCCGACGCCGGCTGCCCGGAGGCGCTCGGCGCCGACTGGCAGACCCTGTTCTCCGCGACCGGGTGCACCCGCGTGCTCCGCGCCACCTACACCGACGCCACCCGCAGTTCCCTGGTCACCGTCGGCATGGTCTTCACCCCCGCCGAGCCCGCGGCCATGGACTCGCTGCGCGGCCGGCTGACCGCCCCGACCGGCTACGGATTCCCCGACAACCGCCGCGGCGCCTGGACCGCCTCCGTGCTGGCCGAAGCCCCGGTCGTCGTCTACACCGTCTCCGCCTTCGCCGACGGCCGCCGCCTCAACGCCCCCAGCCCCGCGGAGGACAAGATGGCCGAGGACGCCCGCGGACGCGTGGCCCAGGCGGGCCTCGGCCACGAGGCCAAGGCCGTCGCCGATCTGGTGGAAGGCACCCTGCGCACCCTCGCGACCTCCCCGCCGGGCAAGCCGGTGCGGCCGGCCGCGGAGCCCTCGCCCACCCCGCCGGCCCCGCAGCCGTCACAGGCCCCGGCCGGGACCCCGGAGGCCGCCCGATGACCCGCCGCGCCCTGTTCCCGGCGGCCCTCGCCCTCGGGGCCCTGTTCGCCGTCACCGCCGCGCCGCCGGCCGCGGCCGACGCCATCCGCGACCGGCAGTGGGGGCTGATGGCCCTGCGCGCCGAGGAGGCCTGGGGCACCACCAAGGGCGACGGGGTCACCGTGGCCGTCCTCGACACCGGGGTCGACCCGACCCACCCCGACCTGACCGGCCAGGTCCTGGAGGGCGTCGACCTCGTCGGCATCGGCGCCGTACGCGGCGACCGCGCCTGGGCCCGCCACGGCACCGCCATGGCCGGGATCATCGCCGGGCACGGCCACGGCTCCCTCGGCCTGGGCGGCGTCCTCGGCATCGCCCCGGAAGCCAAGATCCTCCCGGTCCGGGTGATCCTGGAAGAGGGCGACCCCGGCCGCGACAAGGCCCGCGACACCAAGGGCGGCGCCCTCGCCGAGGGCATCCGCTGGGCCGCCGACCACGGAGCCGACGTGATCAACCTCTCGCTCGGCGACGACAGCAGCTCCGCCCACCACGAGGCCGCCGAGGACGAGGCCGTCCAGTACGCCCTGGCCAAGGGCGTGGTCGTCGTCGCCTCCGCGGGCAACGGCGGCAAGGCGGGGGACCGCATCTCCTACCCGGCCGCCTACCCCGGGGTCATCGCGGTCACGGCCGTCGACCGGAAGAACAAGAAGGCGTCCTTCTCCACCCGCAGCTGGTACGCGACCGTCAGCGCCCCGGGCGTCGGCGTGGTCATCGCCGACCCCGACCGCTCCTACTACGAGGGCTGGGGCACCAGCGCCGCCTCCGCCTTCGTCTCCGGCGCCGTCGCCCTGGTCAAGGCCGCCCACCCCGACCTGTCCCCGGCGCAGATCAAGAACCTGCTGGAGGACACGGCCTCCAGTTCCCCGCCCGGCGGCCGCGACGACTCCCGCGGCTTCGGCCTGGTGGACCCCGTCGCCGCCCTCCAGGCCGCCGACGAGATGTCCCCCGAGCCGGTGCTGCCCGCACCCGTCGCAGCCGCCGACCCCTACTTCGGCCCCGGTCCCGACCCGGCGGCGGGCCCCGGGCTCCGGGCCCGCTTCGGAGCTCCGGCGGGCGTGGCCGCGGGGCTGGCACTGCTCGCCGCGGCCTGCGTACTGGCCCGGCGGGCCCGGACCGGACGGCAGGATCCCGACGCGGGATAGGCTCGGGGAACTGTGGCAGACAAAAACATCCCCGACCCCGGTTTCTCCGACGACGACGGCTCCGCCGACCCCCGGCTGAGCGCGGCCCTGGCCGCCTGGGCCGAGGACAGAGCCGAGGAGCCCCGGGTGCTGGCGGCCCTCAAGGACGCCCGCCTGCTGGTTCCCGTCGTCGCGGTCCTCGGCGAGGTCGAGACCGACCCCGAGACCGGGCTCAAGCGCGAGAAGACCAGCGACATGGCCGTCCCCACCCTGCGGGCGGGGGACCGGCGGGCGCTGCCCGCCTTCACCTCCATCGCCTCGCTGGCCCTGTGGGACCCGGCCGCCCGTCCGGTGGCGGTGCCGCTGCACCAGGCGCTGGCCGCCGCCGCGCACGAGAAGGCCGACACCATCGTGCTGGACCTGTCCGGGCCGGTCCCGTACCAGCTCGCGGGCTCCGCGCTGCTCGCGCTCGCCGAGGGCCGCACGGACGCCGGCCCGCTCGCCGACCCCGCCGTGCGCGAGGCCGTACGGGCCGTCGTGACCGCCGAGCCGGCCGTACTCGGCGCGTACCTGGGCCCGGGCGGCGCGGACGCCGACGGGACCCTGGCGATCGTGCTGGCGGCCGGCCCGCAGGCCGCTGCGGCGGCCCGCCGGGTGGCCGAGGCGCTGGCGGCCGACGAGACCCTGCGCGCACGCCTCGTAGGCGGACTGGACCTGGCGCTGCTCCCGGAGGGGGCCCCGGTCCCGCCGGGCGAACCGCTCTTCACGCGCTGACCCCTGGTACGGCGAAAGGGCGCCTCCCCGGTACCGGGAGGCGCCCTTTCGCGTTCTGTTTCCGACCGTTTCCGGCTGTTTGCGCTTCCGCGCTTACGCGTAGACGGGACCCGTAAACTTCTCGCCCGGACCCTGGCCCGGCTCGTCCTGCACCAGGGAGGCCTCGCGGAAGGCCAGCTGGAGGGACTTCAGGCCGTCGCGCAGCGGGGCGGCGTGGAAGGAGCTGATCTCGGTGGCGCTCGCGGTGACCAGGCCGGCCAGGGCGGTGATCAGCTTGCGGGCCTCGTCGAGGTCCTTGTACTCGGAGTCCGGCTTGTCCAGGCCGAGGTTGACCGCCGCCGCGCTGAGCAGGTGGACGGCCACCGTGGTGATGACCTCGACGGCCGGCACGTCCGCGATGTCGCGGGTCAGGTCGTCGTAGTCGGGAGCGGCCGCGGATGCGGAGGGGGAAGCGGAGGGCGTCGCGTCAGTCATGTGCCCCACGATATGCCGTGCGGCGGGCTTGCAACGCGGGTGCTAGTATGTACTTCGACCGGCCGGACACGTATGTGCCCGGCCCACAAGTGGAGGCTCCGATTCTCCCACCCAGCCACCCTCACGGGAGGCGGGTCACCGGTCAGGTGGTATCCATCGTTCCGTACGGACGATGGAAAGCTGCCCGATTTTGCGCCCCGCGGTTCGCACGCGACGGTGCTCCGGTTGTATTGGAGCCCTCGTCTGTGCCCGGCGGGGCTTTTTGTATTTCCCGCCGCGGTCGGTCTGACGGAAAAACGTCAGCGGCTGTCCTCCAGGCAGCCGTGTGGTGCTACCGAGGAGGATCCATCAGCACCGAGCCCCGCATCAACGACCGGATTCGCGTTCCCGAGGTACGACTCGTCGGCCCGAGTGGCGAGCAGGTCGGCATCGTGCCGCTTGCCAAGGCGCTTGAGCTCGCGCAGGAGTACGACCTCGACCTGGTCGAGGTCGCGGCGTCCGCACGCCCGCCGGTCTGCAAGCTCATGGACTACGGCAAGTTCAAGTACGAATCGGCCATGAAGGCCCGTGAGGCGCGCAAGAACCAGGCGCACACGGTCATCAAGGAAATGAAGCTCCGGCCGAAGATCGACCCGCACGACTATGACACCAAGAAGGGTCACGTCGTTCGGTTCCTCAAGCAGGGCGACAAGGTCAAGATCACGATCATGTTCCGCGGTCGCGAGCAGTCCAGGCCGGAACTCGGCTACCGACTGCTGCAGCGTCTGGCTTCGGACGTCGAGGACCTCGGGTTCATCGAGTCGAACCCGAAGCAGGACGGCCGAAACATGATCATGGTTCTCGGTCCGCACAAGAAGAAGACCGAGGCGATGGCCGAAGCCCGCGAGGCGCAGGCCGCCCGCAAGGCCGAGCGCCAGGGTGTTGCGGTCAGCGACGAGAGCGGTGACGAGGCCCAGGCCGACGATGCCGCGCTCGAGGCGGAGAACGCGGCACTCGAAGCCGATGACGTCGACGCCGAGGACGCCTCCGACGAGGCGACCGACGCAGCCGAGGCAGGCACCGACGAGGCAGCCGCCTCCGACGAGACGTCTGCCCAGGCCTGATTCCGAGGCAGCCCGTCTCGGATCACCGATACAACATGACGCTCCCGTGAGCCGGCCCCCCACCAGGGCCGGTGGGGGCGCCACCGACGAGGAGATAACGGCGCCATGCCGAAGAACAAGACGCACTCCGGTACCAAGAAGCGCTTCAAGATCACCGGCTCCGGCAAGGTGCTCCGCGAGCGCGCCGGCAAGCGCCACCTGCTCGAGCACAAGTCGTCCCGTGTCACCCGCCGCCTGACCGGCACCGCGGAGATGGCCCCCGGCGACGCCGCGAAGATCAAGAAGCTTCTCGGCAAGTGACGTCCTCCGCTCCCCTTCCGGGAGCGGGAGCACGTCAAGACCGGGACCCCATCGAATTCGGGCCGTGTGAAGACTTCCACGGCCCCGCTACAAGGAGTACAAAGTGGCACGCGTCAAGCGGGCAGTAAACGCGCACAAGAAGCGCCGGGCAATCCTCGAGGCGGCCAAGGGCTACCGCGGTCAGCGTTCGCGCCTGTACCGCAAGGCCAAGGAGCAGGTCACCCACTCCCTGGTCTACAACTTCAACGACCGCAAGAAGCGCAAGGGCGACTTCCGTCGGCTGTGGATCCAGCGCATCAACGCCGCTGCCCGTCAGAACGGCATGACGTACAACCGCCTCATCCAGGGTCTGAACGCCGCCAACATCGAGGTGGACCGCAAGATCCTCGCCGAGCTGGCCGTCAACGACGCCAACGCGTTCGCCGCGCTGGTCGAGGTCGCGCAGAAGGCCCTCCCGGCCGACATCAACGCCCCGAAGGTCGCTGCCTAGGCAGCACGCCGTCAAGGCTGCAGTAACTTGCCCGGACCCGCAGGCCTCGCGCCTGCGGGTCCGGTGCGTTGACCCACCAGTTCCACGCGCTGTACGTACGGAAGCGAGCCGACCGCCATGGGCACCCCCGCCGAGCTGATCTCCCCCCGGTCCACCCGGGTGGCCGCCGCCAGGCGACTGGCGCGACGCAATTTCCGTACCAAGGAGCGCCGCTTCATCGCCGAGGGCCCGCAGGCCGTGCGCGAGGCGGCGGAGCACCGCGGCGCCGGCGGCGAGTCCACGCTGATCGAGCTGTTCGCGACCGTGGAGGCCGCCGAGCGCTACGCCGACATCGTCGACGCCGCGCACGCCGCCGGAGCACGCGTCCACTACGCCTCCGACGAAGTGCTCGCGGAGGTCTCCCAGACCGTCACCCCGCAAGGGCTGGTCGGCGTCTGCCACTTCCTCGACTCCCCGTTCGAGGAGATCCTGAAGGCCCGGCCCAAGCTCGTCGCCGTCCTCGCGCACGTCCGCGACCCCGGCAACGCCGGTACGGTGCTGCGCTGCGCGGACGCAGCCGGAGCCGACGCCGTCGTGCTGACCGACGCCTCCGTGGACCTGTACAACCCCAAGTCGGTACGCGCCTCCGTGGGCTCCCTCTTCCACCTCCCGGTGGCCGTCGGCGTGCCCGTGGAGCAGGCCGTCGAGGGGCTGCGCGCGGCCGGCGCGCGGATCCTCGCCGCCGACGGGGCCGGCACCGACGACCTCGACGCCGAGCTCGACGCGGGCACCATGGGCACCCCGTCGGCCTGGATCTTCGGCAACGAGGCCTGGGGCCTGCCCGAGGAGACCAGGGCGCTCGCGGACGCCGTCGTACGGGTCCCGATCCACGGAAAGGCCGAGAGTCTGAACCTCGCCACGGCCGCCGCCGTGTGCCTGTACGCCTCCGCGCGTGCACAGCGGGCGCCCGGAGGGTGCCGCTCCGTGACCCCCAGCTAGTAATGTGGCGGCCCGGGGGGCCCACTGTGGTACTCGGAGATGTGGGGTACGGGGACATGACCGTCGGTACGAACAGCTCGCCAGGTGCCGCCAGGGCGGCCGGCGCACCGGCCCTGGCGACCGTGTCCCAGATGGCCGCCCCCGCCGCCCGGCTGCCCGTGCAGCAGCCCCAGGGAGCCCCGGCCCCGCCCCCGCAGGCCCGGCCCGCGCCCGCGAGCCCCGCAGGCCCCGCCGCAGCGGGTCCGCCGGAGGACCCGGACGGGCCCGACGAGTACGCCGCGCTCGGGATCGACCCCGACGACCTGCCCGACGGGCTGGTCGTCGCCGACGCCACCGGCCGGGTCATCTGCTTCAACTCCGCCGCCGCCCGGATCACCGCCCTCGTGGCGGGCGAGGCCCTGGGCCTGGGGATCGAGCACGCACTCCCGCTGGAGGACCTCGAAGGCCGCCGCTGGTGGACGCTGACCGACCCCTACGGAGGCCTCGCCACCCGGCGCGGACAGCCCGAGCGCAACCTGCTGCTCCCCGGCGGCCGCGAGGTGCTCGTCTCCGCCCGGTACGTGCGCACCCACCCCAAGGGCCCGGTGCGCCGGCTCGTGGTCACCCTGCGCGGCACCGAGGCCAGGCGGCGCACCGAGCGCAGCCACGCCGAACTGATCGCCACCGTCGCGCACGAACTGCGCTCCCCGCTCACCTCCGTGAAGGGGTTCACGGCGACCCTGCTCGCCAAGTGGGAGCGGTTCACCGACGACCAGAAGCGATTGATGCTGGAGACCGTCGACGCCGACGCGAACCGTGTCACCCGGCTCATCGCCGAGCTCCTGGACATCTCACGCATCGACTCCGGCCGCCTGGAGGTGCGCCGCCAGCCGGTCGACATCTCCACGGCCGTGGGCCGCCACGTCCAGGCTCTCACCGCGAACGGGCAGGCCCCGGAGCGGTTCCTGGTCAGTGTGAGCAGGCCACTGCCCGACTTGTGGGCGGACCCGGACAAAATCGACCAGATCCTCGGCAACCTGCTCGAAAATGCGGTGCGGCACGGCGAGGGAACCGTCACCATCGACGTGACGCCGACCAGCTTCGCGAACGCCGCGGGGAAGACCGAGAAGGGAACCGCCGTCACCGTGACCGACGAGGGCCCCGGAATCCCCGAAGAGTCGATGAAGCGCGTCTTCACCCGCTTCTGGCGGGGCAGCAAGCGCGGTGGCACGGGCCTGGGCCTCTACATCGTCAAAGGCATCGTCGAAGCCCACGGCGGCACCATCACGGTCGGCCGCGGCCCCGGCGGCGGCGCCGAGTTCCGATTTATCCTGCCCGTCGGCGCCCCGGCGTACCTCACGCAGTAGACCTGCGGAGCGTCTCGCCAGGCGGCCCACGGGCTCCTTCACCCCCGGCGACCTTTAGACTCGACCTTTGGCACCTTTGTGTCCTAGTGCCGAGCGCGTCCTGCGCGTCGCGCGGGGGACCACCAGCCAGCCATCGGAAGTACGGGAAGAGATGTCGGCACCGAACAAGTCGTACGACCCTGTCGAGGTCGAGGCACTGAAACCGGAAGAGATCGAGCGCATGCGGGACGAGGCGCTCGCCGCCTTCGCCGCCGCCGGTGACCTCGACGAACTTCGGGAGGCGAAGACCGCGCACATGGGCGACCGCTCGCCCCTGGCGCTCGCCAACCGAGAGATCGGCGCGCTGCCCCCGCAGGCCAAGGCCACGGCGGGCAAGCTCGTGGGCCAGGCCCGAGGCGCCGTGAACAAGGCCTTCGGGGCCCGCACGGTCGCGCTCGAAGCCGAGCGCGACGAGCGGGTGCTGGTCGAGGAGGCGGTGGACGTCACGCTGCCCTACGACCGCGTGCCCGCCGGCGCCCGGCACCCCCTGACCACGCTGATGGACCGCATCGCGGACATCTTCGTGGGCATGGGGTACGAGGTCGCGGAGGGCCCCGAGGTCGAGGCGGAGTGGTTCAACTTCGACGCCCTCAACTTCACGCCCGACCACCCGGCGCGCCAGATGCAGGACACCTTCTTCGTCCGGGGGCCGGAAGGCACCGAGGGCGACGAGTCCGGCGTCGTGCTGCGCACCCACACCTCCCCGGTGCAGGCGCGCTCGCTGCTGGAGCGCAAGCCCCCCGTCTACATCGTGTGTCCGGGGCGGGTGTACCGCACCGACGAGCTCGACGCGACGCACACCCCGGTCTTCCACCAGGTCGAGCTGCTCGCCGTGGACGAGGGCCTGACCATGGCGGACCTCAAGGGCACCATGGACCACATGGTCCAGGAGCTGTTCGGCGAGGGCACCACCACGCGCCTGCGCCCGCACTTCTTCCCCTTCACCGAGCCGTCCGCCGAGATGGACATGCAGTGCTACGTGTGCCGCGGCGCGTCGGTGGGCAACCCCGACCGTCCGTGCCGCACCTGCTCCAGCGAGGGCTGGATCGAGCTCGGCGGCTGCGGCATGGTCAACCCGAAGGTGCTCACCGCCTGCGGTGTGGACCCGGAGAAGTACAGCGGGTTCGCCTTCGGCTTCGGCATCGAGCGGATGCTGATGTTCCGCCACAACGTAGAAGACATGCGAGACATGGTCGAGGGTGACATCCGTTTCACCCGGCCGTTCGGGATGGAGATCTGATGCGGGTCCCGCTTTCTTGGCTGCGGGAGTACGTCGACCTCCCCGCGGGTGAAACCGGTCGCGACGTCGCGGCCAAGCTCGTCGACGCCGGCCTCGAGGTCGAGACCGTCGAGCAGCTCGGCGGCGGGCTCAAGGGCCCGCTCGTCGTCGGCCAGGTGCTGACCATCGAGGAGCTCGAAGGCTTCCGCAAGCCGATCCGCTTCTGCACGGTCGACGTCGGCGCCGCCAACGGCACCGGCGAGCCGCAGGAGATCGTCTGCGGCGCCCGGAACTTCTCCGTCGGCGACAAGGTCGTCGTGGTCCTGCCGGGCGCGGTGCTGCCCGGCGACTTCGCGATCGCCGCGCGCGAGACGTACGGCCGCACCTCGCACGGCATGATCTGCTCCGGCGACGAGCTGGGCATGGGCGACGACGGCACGCACGGCATCATCGTGCTGCCGCACGAGCACGAGGTCGGCACCGACGCGATCAAGCTCCTGGAGCTCGTCGACGAGGTCCTCGACATCGACATCACCCCGGACCGCGGGTACTGCATGTCCATGCGCGGTGTGGCCCGCGAGGCCGCCACCGCGTACGGCCTGCCGCTGCGCGACCCGGCGCTGCTCGACGTGCCCGCGCCGAACTCGTACGGCTACGCCGTCAAGATCGACGACCCGCAGGGCTGCGACCGCTTCACCGCGCGCACCGTGACCGGTCTCGACCCCGAGGCGCGCTCCCCGATCTGGCTCACGCGCCGCCTCCAGAAGGCGGGCATGCGCCCGATCTCGCTCGCCGTCGACGTCACCAACTACGTGATGCTGGAACTCGGCCAGCCGCTCCACGCCTACGACCGCTCGCGGATCGACGGCGCCATCGGCGTCCGCCGGGCCGAGCAGGGCGAGAAGTTCACCACCCTGGACGGGGTCAAGCGCACGCTCGACGCCGAGGACCTGGTGATCACGGACAACAGCGGCCCGATCGGGCTCGCCGGTGTCATGGGCGGCGCCAACACCGAGATCGCCGACTCCGTCACGGACCCCGAGACGGGCGCCGTCACCGGCACCACCGACGTGATCGTGGAGGCCGCGCACTTCGACTCCGTGTCGATCTCGCGCACCGCCCGCCGCCTCAAGCTGTCCTCCGAGGCCTCCAAGCGCTTCGAGCGCGGCGTCGACCCGCAGGCCGCCGCCGCTGCCGCGCAGCGCACCGTCGACCTGCTCGTGCTGCTCGCGGGCGGCACGGCCGAGGCCGGCGTCACCGAGCTCACCGCCCCGGGCGCCCCGCGCACCATCGCGATGAGCGCGGACCACCCCGACAAGGTCGCGGGCATGGAGTACGGCCGGGAGACCGTCGTACGCCGCCTGCAGGAGGTCGGCTGCGACGTCTACGGCCAGGACGAGCTCGTCGTCACGGCGCCCTCGTGGCGGCCCGACCTCGCCGAGCCCAACGACCTCGCCGAGGAAGTCATCCGGCTGGAGGGCTACGGGAACCTCCCCTCCACCCTCCCGCAGGTGCCCTCCGGCCGCGGTCTGACCGCCCGGCAGCAGCTGCACCGCCGGGTGGGCCGCGCGCTGGCCGGCGCGGGCTACGTCGAGGCGCTCAGCTACCCGTTCCTGGGCGAGGCCGTCTTCGACCAGCTCCAGCTGCCCGCGCACGACGCCTCCCGCCAGGTCGTCAAGCTGGTCAACCCGATCTCCGACGAGGAGCCGGCGCTGCGCACCACGCTGCTGCCGGGTCTGCTCGGCGCGCTGCGCCGCAACGACAGCCGGGGCAGCCACGACCTCGCCCTCTTCGAGACCGGCTCGGTCTTCCGGGCCGCCGCGCAGCCGGGCGTCGCCGTACGCCTCGGCGTCGACCGGCGTCCCACCGACGAGGAGATCGCCACCCTGAACGCGGCCCTGCCTGCGCAGCCGCGCTACGCCGCGGTCGTGCTGGCCGGGGCCCGCGAGCAGGCCGGCTGGTGGGGCAAGGGCCGTCCGGCCGACTGGGCCGACGCGGTCCAGGCGGCGCGCTCGCTGGCCGTCGAGGCCGGTGCGGAGCTCGTCGTGCGCCAGGGCCAGTACGGTCCCTGGCACCCGGGCCGCTGCGCCGAGCTGCTCGTCACCCTGGACGGGGTGGAGACGGTCATCGGCCACGCCGGCGAACTGCACCCGCGCGTGGTCAAGGCGATGGGCCTGCCGGCCCGCACCAGCGCCATGGAGCTCGACCTGGACCGCCTCGCGGCGGCCGGCGGCGAGGCCCTCCAGGCGCCCCGGATCTCCTCCTTCCCGGTGGCGACCCAGGACGTCGCGCTGATCGTCGACGCGTCGGTGCCGGCTTCGGCCGTCGAGGACGCGCTGCACAAGGGCGCCGGTGAACTGCTGGAGTCCCTGCGGCTGTTCGACGTGTACGAGGGCGAGCAGGTGGGCGAGGGCAAGAAGTCCCTCGCGTACGCGCTGCGCTTCCGTGCGACCGACCGGACGCTGACCGCCGAGGAGTCCACGGCGGCGCGTGACGCGGCGGTCGCGCTGGCGGGCGAGCGGACCGGGGCGGTCCTGCGCGGCGCGTAGCCGCAGCCGTCGCTCCTTGCGGCACCGAGGGGGTGCATCCCGATCACGGGGTGCACCCCCTCACCCGTTCCACCCGGCTGCACGAGGCGCGGGTCCGCCCTGCGGGGGCTGTCCCCTGCCCGCCCGTCGCCCGTTCCCTGGGGCTCCGCCCCCGACCCCGCGCCTCGAACGCGGGCGAGGCTGGATGTGCCGCTGCGCAGCCCACGTGCGGGTCCGGACGGAGCCCGGGGAACGGTGGAAGGGCGGGTAGGGGACTTCACCCCACAGGACCCGGGGCCGAGGGCGCGGACGTCCGGGCGGCTGGGGCGCGGACGTCCGGGCCGGTATCGGCGGCCATGCGGGCCGGTGGCGGGACCACGCGGGCCGGGCCCGGTGGGAGGACCCGGCCCGCGTTCGGTCCGGCCCGGCCGGGACCCGGCGACCAACCAGGACCCGGCGGAGCCGAAGCGCGCCGCCCGCCTGCCGTGGAGTGTCGGGCAGACAACAGGACGGGCGGCGCGGTTGGCGGGTCGTCGCACTGTACGAGGGGGAGCCGACGACCCGGGCTACCTCTTGGCGAGGCCCTTAAGTGAAGCGCTCGGACGGGCCTCCGCGGCAGGGTGCGTATCGCATTTATGCGCGTACGGCATTCACACCCCGTGTGAACCGCGCACCCACTAGCCTGGGTCCGACGAGCCCTTGGAGGGGCCCATGCAGCCCAATGCCCTGCTCGACGCCCTCCTCGCCGAGGCGGGCATGTCCCACGCCGGACTCGCCGCGTACGTGAACCAGGCTGGCCGCTCACGCGGACTGGCCCTGCGCTACGAACACACCGCCGTGGCACGGTGGTTGAAGGGCCAGCGCCCCCGCGGCCAGGTGCCGGACCTGATCTGCGAGGTCATCGGGGGCCGACTGCGGCGCCCGCTCTCCCTCGACGACGTGGGCTTCGGCGTGCCCGGTCAGCCCGCCGACCCCAACGGGTCCCCGCTCAGCGGCTTCGTCGACCGCGCCGCCGCCCTGTGGCGCTCCGACGGCAA
Organism: Streptomyces sp. NPDC006450; assembly: GCF_040612195.1. NCBI lineage: Bacteria > Bacillati > Actinomycetota > Actinomycetes > Kitasatosporales > Streptomycetaceae > Streptomyces > Streptomyces sp. NPDC006450. The sequence goes on from NZ_JBEXPT010000005.1 coordinate 106,363, forward strand.
CGGCCGCCAGCCCCTCGACGCCGGGGCCCTCACCGGTACCCCCGCGGTGATGCCCGTGTGGGAGTGGGAGAACCCGCCGGAGGACGCCGACGTGTCCCGCGAGGGGCCGATCCGCGTCGGACCCGAGCACGTGGAGATCCTGAAGGCAGCCCGCGCGCACTACGAGCTGATGTACCGCCGGGCCGGTGGCGTGGCCACCCGCGACCGGGTCGTCCGCTTCCTCGGTACCGAGACCGCCCCCATGCTGCGCGGCAGCTACTCCGACGGACTCGGCCGCAGCCTGCTCCGGGCCGGTGGTTCCCTCGTGGCCGTGGCGGGGATCTGCGCGTACGACTCGGACGCGCACGGGCTGGCCCAGCGCTACTTCCACCAGGCCCTGCGCCTCGCCAAGGCGAGCGGGGACCGGGGGCTCGGGGCGTACGTGATCGCGCTGATCGTCAACCAGTGCCTGCACCTGCGGGAGTTCCGCCAGGCCGTGGCCTTCGCCGAGGCCGCCCTGCGCGCGGCTGGCCGGCACACCACCCCGGCCCTGGCCGCTGACCTGTACGCCATGCAGGCCAAGGCCTACGCCCAACTGGGCGATACGACGGCCGCGTTGGCCTGCATCCGCAAGGCCGAGGCGGCGGCGGAGCGGATCCGCCCCGGCACGGAGCCGGACGAGACGGGGTACGTACAGCCCGGGCTGGTCAACGTACAGGTGGCGGAGGCGCTGCTCGGTCTGGGGGACCTGCGGGCGGCCCGGGAACAGGCTTCGGCCGCCGTCGGGACCCCCGCGCACGACCGGGGCCGGGTGCACCGGCTCGCGATGCTGTGCGAGATCCAGCTGCGCCAGGGCGAGGCCGATCAGGCGGTCGCCTCGGCGGCCGAAATGGCCGAGCGGGCCAAGGGGATGGAGTCGTTGCGCCTGCGTGACCGGCTGCGCGTCGTCCGGGAGCACCTGCTGACCAGCGGTTGCTCGGGGGCCGAGGAGACGGCCGAGCTCATCGACGGGGCGCTGCGCGTTCCGCTGTGACATCCCCCGTGGCGTTCTCTGCGCCGCCCTTTGCGCGTTCCCCTGGGCGGGGGTGAACTGCTGCCATGTTGCCACCTACTCGATCGGAAGGTGGCAGAACCGTGCAGTGGATGAACCTGAGTGAGCAAACCGTGTACACGAACCGCTGGTTCGACGTGAATCTCGCCGATGTGGAGCTCCCCGACGGCCGGCACCTGGACCACTTCGTCATCCGGCTGCGCCCGGTCGCCGTCGCCACGGCCGTCAACGAGGCCAACGAGGTGCTGCTGCTGTGGCGCCACCGCTTCATCACCGACAGCTGGGGCTGGGAACTGCCCGCCGGGGTCGTCGAGGACGGGGAGTCCGTGGAGCGGGCGGCCGCGCGCGAGATGGAGGAGGAGTCGGGCTGGCGGCCCGGCCCCCTGCACCACCTGATGACCGTCGAACCGTCCAACGGGCTGACCGACGCCCGTCACCACCTCTACTGGGCGGACGGGGCCACGTACACCGGTCACCCCGAGGACGACTTCGAGTCCTCGCGCCGCGAGTGGGTACCGCTCAAGCTGGTCCCGGACATGATCGCGCGCGGCGAGGTCCCGGCCGCCAACATGGCGGCCGGGCTGCTGTTGCTGCACCACTTGCGGCTCGGCTGAGCCGCGGGTGGCGGGCCGTACGGGTCAGCTGTACGGGTAGAAGCCCGAGCCCGTCTTGCGGCCGAGGCGGCCGGCGTCGACCATGCGCTGGAGCAGCGGGGGAGCCGCGTACAGGGGCTCCTTGAACTCCGCGTACATCGAGTCGGCCACCGAGGCCACCGTGTCCAGACCGATGAGGTCCGCGAGCTTCAGCGGGCCCATCGGGTGGGCACAGCCCAGCTCCATGCCGTTGTCGATGTCCTCGCGGCTCGCGATGCCGGACTCGAACATCCGGATCGCGGACAGCAGGTACGGGATGAGGAGCGCGTTGACGACGAAGCCGGAACGGTCCTGGGCGCGGATCGCGTGCTTGCCCAGCGCGCCGCCGACCAGTGCCTCGGCGCGCTTGATCGTCTCGTCGCTCGTGGTCAGCGCCGGGATCAGCTCGACGAGCTGCTGCACGGGGGCCGGGTTGAAGAAGTGGATGCCGATGACCTGGTCGGGACGCGACGTCGCGACGGCCAGCTTGACCAGCGGGATCGAGGAGGTGTTGGAGGCGAGGATCGCGTCCGGACGGGTGACCACCTGGTCGAGGACCTGGAAGATCTCCGTCTTGACCTGCTCGTTCTCGACGACCGCCTCGATGACGAGGTCGCGGTCGGCGAACTCGCCGAGGTCGGTGGTGAACGACAGGCGGGCCAGGGTCGCGTCCCGCTCCTCCTCGCTGATCTTGCCGCGTTCGGCGGCCCTGGTCAGAGAGGTGTGCAGCCGGGTCCGCCCGAGTTCGAGTGCCTCGCCGGTGGTTTCGGCGACCATCACCTCGAGCCCGCTCCGGGCGAACACCTCCGCGATGCCCGCGCCCATCTGGCCACAGCCCACTACGCCGACGCGTGCGATGTCGTCTGGGAGGTCCGTCACATCGTGCCTTTCGCTGCTCATCCATCGCGGGTCCCCCGTACTCGTGCAGTGGTAACTGCGTTCCGGCGCCCGCCACGCCCCCCGACGTTACCCCCGTCGTTGCCCGGCGTGGCGGGCCGGGGCGGGCATGCTGGGCGGACACCAGGCAATGTCACGCAGCGGAACGGAGTCGTCACATGGCGTCCATCGGAAGGCGGGGAATGCTGGCCGCGGCAGCGGGGGTGCGGGCGGCGGCGGCGACGGCCGCCCCACCGTGCCCACCCTCCGCTTCCGCCGCGACGGAATCCTGCCCACCGTGGCCGCCGCCCTGTCCGTGCGCGGCGAAACCCTCACCGGGACCGCCGGCAAGGCCGACCTGCCCCCCGTACTGCACGCCCTCGTACAGGATTTCCTCGACACCCTCACGAGCGGCCAGCGCGAACGTTTCACCGGCCGATGTCCGGAGGCGATCCTGCTCTCCCGCCACCTCACCACCGTGGAGGGCGCCCGCAGCAAACGCGCCTCGCGCAAGCCCCTGACACCCAGCGAGGCACGCCGCTCGCTCAAGCACTCCAAGATCACCGCCCGCCACATCCGCGAGGACGGCGACCCGCTCCACGGCAGCTACGCACCTCCCTGCCGCTCCTGCGAGGCCCTCCTCGCCCACTTCGGCGTCCGCCCCGTCGACCTCACCCACCCCGAGTAGCCGCCATGACCACGACCTCCGCTTCGTACGCCCGCTCCTCGGCGACCCGCTTCCCCGTCGCCGTGGACGCCGCCCTGCGCACCGCCGGCTGGGAGCCCGGCCGCTGGGACATCAAGCAGGCCGAGTACTGGGCCGACGCCCTGCGCGACCACACCACCCCCGCCGGACACCGGCACACCGTGTTCCCCGCCGCCGTCGAAGCCTGGGCGGAGTTCGGGAACCTCACCGTCACCGCCCCGGGCCCCGGCCGCCAGATCGCGCCCGCCGCGATACGCCTGGACCCGCTCACGGGCCTGCACCTCGCCCGTACCTTCGCGGACCTCGGCCGCGCCCTCTCCACCCAGCTCTGCCCGCTCGGCGTCGAGGCCGGCACGGACCCGGCCGGGGGCGGCTCCCACCTCGCCCTCGACCGCGAGGGCCGCGTCTACTGCGTGGACCACACCGGCGACTGGTACCTCGGCGCGAGCCTCGACGAGGCCCTCACCCTCCTCCTCACCGGCCTCCAGCCGACCCGCCTGACGACGGGCCAGACGGGCTGACGGCCTCGGCGGCCCGCAGCGCCCGGACGGCCCGGACACCCCCGGACGGCCCGGGCCACCGCACTCCCTAACCGCCCAGCTCCGGAAGCCGCTCCCCCTCCCCGGGGTAGCGGCCCTCCTCCAGCCGGAAGAGGTACGCCCGCAGATCGGCGGCGAGCCCGCCCTCCAGGTACGCCCGGAACTCCCGCGCCCCCTCGGCGGCGTCCCGGTCCGCGGGATGGACGCTGTCCCCGTACTCGGCCAGCGAGAGCACCAGGTGCTCCACGACCCGGGCCCGCCCGGCCCACCACCGGCGCACCGTCTCCGGGGTCCACCAGCGGTCCCCGTCGTACGCGTACTCCTGGAAGGGCTCCTCGTCCGCCGCGTCCACCACCCGGCGGACCTCGGCCCGGCTCCGGGGCTGCCGGAACACGTACTCGAGGCTGCCCTCGGTGCTCGCCGCGTACATCACGTTGCCGGGCGCGTTCAGCCGCCCGGTCCAGCACGTGTCCGTCTCGCCCGTGTAGAACGGCCCCGGCACGTTCAGCCAGAGCCGCTTCTCCCACCGCCCCTGGAACAGCTTCCGGTCATCCTCCGTCAGCTCCGCCACCGGATCCCAGCCCACCCTCATCCCGGCCATCCCGGCTATCCCCTCTCCCACTCGCTCGGCAGGACCGCCGAGACCTTGAAGCCGCCCACGTCCGTCGGGCCGGACACGAACACCCCGCCCAGTCCGAGCACCCGCTCACGCATCCCGACCAGGCCGTTCCCGCCGCTCGGCAGCCCCGGCTCGGCCGCCTTGCCGTCACAGGGGCCGTTCTCCACCTGCATGGCCACCTCACCCTCCCGGTGCGCCAGCCGTACCACCACCCGTGCGCCCGGAGCATGCTTGTGGCAGTTGGTCAGCGCCTCCTGCACCACCCGGTAGGCGGTCTGCTCCACCTCCGCCACGTACGCCGAGTACTCCCCCCGCACATCCAGGTCCACGACCATCCCGGCCGCCCGCGACTGCCCGACCAGCGCCTCCAGCTCCCCCAGCGTCGGCCCGTCGTCGAAGCTCCCCACCAGCGCCACCGGCGCCGCCACCGCCGCCGGCTTCGGAGCCTGCGCACGCAGCACGCCGAGCATCTCGCGCAGCTCGGTCAGCGCCTGCCGACCCATGTCCCCGACCAGCGCCGCGTTCTTCGCCGCCTTCACCGGGTCCTTGGCGGCGATGGCCTGGAGCGCCGCCGCGTGCACCACCATGAGCGACACCCGGTGCGCCACCACGTCGTGCATCTCCCGCGCGATCCGGGTCCGCTCCTCCGTACGGGCCCACTCGGCCCGCTCCTCCGCCCGGTCCGCGAGCAGCGACAGCTCCCGCTCCAGCGAGTCCGCGCGCTCCTGCAGGCTCTCCATCAGCCGTCGGCGGGCCGCCGTGTACAGCCCGAACAGCACCGGCGGCACGGTCAGCGCCACCGCCACGAAGACGGACAGGGTGATGACGATGGTGAGGGTGACATCGGGGTCTTCCCGGGTCCGCAGGTACATCACCACGAAGGTCGCGGCCAGCGACATCGACGCCAGGGTCGCGGTGATCCGCCGGGGCACCTCGGAGGCGGCCAGCGTGTACAGCCCGACCACGCCGAGCAGGAAGCCCATGGCGGCCGGCGACACCGCGATGCCGACCAGCACCACCACGATCGGCCAGCGCTGCCGCAGGACGAGCACCGACCCCACCAGCAGCCCGAACAGCACTCCGGCGTAGACCGGGATCCCGGCCTCGCGGGCGAACCCGACGCCCTCCACCCCGCACTCGACGGCGGACACCGCGCCGAGTCCCACGTCCAGCACCGCCGACCTGCGCCGCTCCCACCACAGGGGCCCGTCCCGCCCGGCCCCGTCCCACTCTTCCCCCGTACCGGTCATGCCGACCAGCGTACGCAGCCGTCCCTGCACGGCGGCGACCGAAAATCCCGCTGAAGGGCTCGGATTTGAACCGTCGCATTCAGGGCGCCCGGTGCGGCATAGTAGGTCCCGTCGGCGCGACCACTAGGATGCAATGTCCGGTTAAGTCGATTAATCCCCTGTGGTGTAATTGGCAGCACTGAGGCTTTTGGTGCCTTATGTTCGGGTTCGAGTCCTGACAGGGGAGCTTCGCCATCCGGGTCCTGACGTCCGCAGTCGGGACCCGCGCTCGTTTGGCGCCCTAAACCCACCGGTATCCTTCACGGGTCCACCACCCGAAGCCGAAGGGCACACCCGTGAGCGCCAACCGCCCGGCAGCCGTCGTCGTACTCGCAGCGGGTGAAGGCACCCGCATGAAGTCGGCCACACCCAAGGTTCTGCACGAGATCAGCGGGCGCTCGCTCGTCGGTCACGTCGTCGCCGCCTCCCGCGAGCTGGACCCCACCCATCTCGTCGTCGTCGTCGGGCACGCCCGCGAGCAGGTCACCGCGCACCTCGCCGCGATCGACGCCGACGTCCGCACGGCAGTCCAGTACGAGCAGAACGGCACCGGGCACGCCGTCCGGATGGCCCTCGAAGAGCTGGGCGACCGGCCCGCCGGCACCGTGGTCGTCGTCTGCGGCGACACCCCGCTGCTGACCGGCGAGACCCTGGCCGCGCTGACGGCCACGCACGAGGCCGACGGCAACGCCGTCACCGTGCTGACCGCCGAGGTCCCCGACTCCACCGGGTACGGCCGGATCATCCGCGGCGCCGACGGGGCGGTCACCGCCATCGTCGAGCACAAGGACGCCACCGACGCCCAGCGCGCCATCCGCGAGATCAACTCCGGGGTCTTCGCCTTCGACGGGGCCCTCCTCGCGGACGCGCTCGGCAAGGTCCGCACCGACAACAGCCAGGGCGAGGAGTACCTCACCGACGTGCTCGGCATCCTGCGCGAGGCCGGCCACCGCGTCGGCGCGGCCGTGGGCGCGGACCACCGGCAGATCCTCGGGATCAACAACCGGGTCCAGCTCGCCGAGGCCCGCGCACTGCTGAACGCCCGCCTGCTGGAGCGCGCCATGCTCGCCGGTGTGACGATCGTCGACCCGGCGAGCACGCTCGTCGACGTGACGGTGACTTTCGGCCAGGACGCGATCGTGCACCCGGGCACCCAGCTGCTCGGCACCACGCACATCGCCGAGCAGGCCGAGGTCGGCCCCAACACCCGCCTCAAGGACACGCACGTCGGTGCGGGCGCCCGTGTGGACAACACGGTGGCGGACACCGCCGTCGTCGGCCCGTCGGCGAGCGTCGGCCCCTTCGCGTACCTGCGTCCGGGCACGAACCTGGGTGCGAAGGCCAAGGCCGGCACGTACGTGGAGATGAAGAACGCCACGATCGGCGAGGGCACGAAGGTCCCGCACCTGTCCTACGTCGGCGACGCGACGATCGGCGAGTACACGAACATCGGCGCCGCCAGCGTGTTCGTGAACTACGACGGTGAGCACAAGCACCACACGACCGTCGGCTCACACTGCAAGACGGGTTCGGACAACATGTTTGTGGCTCCCGTCACCATCGGGGACGGCGCCTACACGGCCGCCGGCTCGGTGATCACGAAGGACGTGCCGCCCGGCGCCCTGGCCGTGGCCCGTGGCCAGCAGCGGAATATCGAGGGCTGGGTGGCCCGCAAGCGTCCGGGAAGTGCCGCCGCGACGGCGGCTCAGTCGGCGGTCCACGAGGACTCCGACGAACGCTGAGGTGAACTGACCGGAAACGGCTACGCCCGAGACGGCGTACCGTGATAGGTGCACGCAATTCGGCTGGCTCACCGTGTGCGGGACGGACGCACATGGGGGCGAGCAGCTTTCCCACGTCTGAGGAGACAGTGCTGTGACCGGGATCAAGACGACCGGCGAGAAGAAGCTGATGCTCTTCTCCGGCCGCGCCCACCCCGAGCTGGCCGAGGAGGTCGCGCACCAGCTGGGTGTCGGCCTCGTGCCGACCAAGGCTTTCGACTTCGCGAACGGCGAGATCTACGTCCGCTTCCAGGAGTCTGCTCGTGGCGCGGACTGCTTCCTGATCCAGAGCCACACGGCTCCGATCAACAAGTGGATCATGGAGCAGCTGATCATGATCGACGCGCTCAAGCGCGCGTCGGCACGCTCCATCACCGTGATCGTCCCGTCCTACGGGTACGCCCGTCAGGACAAGAAGCACAAGGGCCGCGAGCCGATCTCGGCCCGTCTGGTCGCGGACCTGCTGAAGACCGCGGGTGCGGACCGCATCCTCACGGTCGATCTGCACACCGACCAGATCCAGGGCTTCTTCGACGGCCCGGTCGACCACCTTTCGGCCCTGTCGGTCCTCGCGGACTACGTCGGTGCCAAGGTCGACCGCTCCAAGCTGACGGTCGTCTCCCCGGATGCCGGCCGCGTTCGCGTCGCCGACCGCTGGTGCGACCGTCTGGACGCGCCTCTGGCGATCGTGCACAAGCGCCGTGACAAGGACGTCGCCAACCAGGTGACCGTCCACGAGGTCGTCGGTGAGGTCAAGGGCCGCGTGTGCGTCCTGGTCGACGACATGATCGACACGGGCGGCACCATCTGCGCCGCCGCGGACGCGCTGTTCGCGCACGGCGCGGAGGACGTCATCGTGACGGCCACGCACGGCATCCTGTCGGGCCCGGCCGCCGACCGTCTGAAGAACTCGAAGGTCAGCGAGTTCGTGTTCACGAACACGCTGCCGGACCCGTCCGACCTGGAGCTGGACAAGATCACGGTGCTCTCCATCGCCCCGATGATCGCCCGCGCCGTGCGCGAGGTCTTCGAGGACGGCTCGGTCACCAGCCTGTTCGAAGAGCAGCAGTGAGCACGTCCGCACCGCGCTAGATCCTTTTTGGGTACGGCCTCCCCGCCGGGTACACTCCTCGAGTTGCTCGGCGAGGGAGGCCGTACCTGTTCGCGAACAGGTTCCGGTGCTCCGTTATCGACGCGCTCTTCGTAGCAGGCCGTGTTCCGGCCGGGTGACTGTCGTCCATTTCCGTCACCCCACGAGGAGTGAGCATGTCCGAGATCAAGCTTTCCGCGAAGGTCCGCGAGAACTTCGGCAAGGGTTCCGCCCGTCAGGCGCGTCGTGACGCCCTGACCCCCGCGGTCATCTACGGCCACGGCACCGACCCGAAGCACGTCAACGTGGACGCCCACGCCCTTCAGCTCGCGCTGCGCACCCCGAACGTCCTGATCTCCCTGGACATCGCGGGCGCCGGCACCGAGCTGGTCATCCCGAAGGCCGTTCAGAAGCACCCGCTGAAGCGTTCGATCTCCCACGTCGACTTCCTGATCGTCAAGAAGGGCGAGAAGGTCACCGTCGACGTCGCGATCGTCACCGAGGGCGAGCTGGCCCCGGGCGGCAACATGCTGGAGACCCTCCAGAACACCATCTCCGTCGAGGCCGAGGCCACGCACATCCCGACCGAGGTCACCGTCTCGATCGCGGGCCTGGAGGCCGGTGCGACCATCACCGCCAAGGACCTGGTCCTCCCGGCGGGCACCACCCTGGCCGTCGACGGCGACATCGCCGTCCTGCAGGTCATCGGCGCGCAGGCCGAGGAGCCGGCCGCCGAGGGTGCGGGCACCGAGGCCTGAGCCTCGCCCCTCCCCTTCAGCACTTGCTGAACGACCGCCGTCCGGCTCCACTGGAGCGGGACGGCGGTCGTCTTCGTATAAGGAGCTTTTGATGTCGGACGAAGCGGCGCCCTGGCTGATCGTGGGGCTCGGGAACCCGGGTGCGGAGTACGCGGGCAACCGCCACAACATCGGTTTCATGGTGGCCGACCTGTTGGCGGAGCGGATGCGCGGCAAGTTCAAGGCGCACAAGGCCCGTGCTCAGGTGGTCGAGGGCCGGATGGGTCCGCCGGGACCGGCGAACCGGCGCGTGGTGCTGGCCAAGCCCATGTCGTTCATGAACCTGTCCGGTGGTCCGGTGACGGCGCTGCGGGACTTCTACAAGGTGCCGCTGGAGCGGATCGTCGCGGTCCACGACGAGCTGGACATCGACTATCCGACGTTGCGGCTGAAGCTGGGCGGCGGGGACAACGGGCACAACGGCCTGAAGTCGATGACGAAGTCGATGGGGCCCGACTACCACCGCGTCCGTTGCGGCATCGGACGGCCGCCGGGCCGGATGCAGGTCGCCGACTTCGTGCTGAAGGACTTCTCCTCGACGGAGCGCAAGGAGCTGGACTGGTTCGTCGACCGTTCGGCGGACGCCGTGGAGTGCCTGATCCAGGAGGGCCTGGAGCGCGCGCAGTCCACGTACAACAGTTAGGGGGCCGGCTCCTGACCGCGCGCAGCGGGTGGGAGGAAGCCCTGCACGGGGAAGCCCCCGCACCGTCGTCCGGTGCGGGGGCTTCCTGGCCGTCGGGGGTGGTCAGCCGGTGTTGCGCAGGCCGGCGGCGACGCCGTTGACCGTCAGGAGCAGGGCCCGGGACAGGGTCGGGTCCGCTTCCTCGCCGCGCTCGGCGGCGGCGCGCTGGCGGGCCAGCAGGGAGACCTGGAGGTAGGAGATCGGGTCCAGGTAGGCGTCGCGGACCGAGAAGGTCTGCTGGAGGACCGGGTTGGAGTCGAGGAGCTTCTCGCCTCCGGTGATCCGCAGGACCTCGCGGACGGTGAGTTCGTGCTCGGCTTCGATGCGGGCGAAGACGTGCTTGAGTTCGTCGGGCACCAGGGTGTCGACGTAGTGGCGGGCGATCCGCAGGTCCGTCTTGGCCAGTGTCATCTCGACGTTGGACAGGAAGTTGCGGAAGAAGTGCCAGCGCTCGCCCATCTCGGCCAGTGCGTCGCCCTGGCCGGCTTCGCGCAGGGCCTTGAGGCCCGAGCCGACGCCGTACCAGCCGGGGACGATCTGGCGGGACTGGGTCCAGCCGAAGACCCACGGGATGGCGCGCAGGCCGTCGAGGCCGGCGCCGGAGTCGGGGCGGCGCGAGGGGCGGGAGCCCAGGTGCAGGTCGGCGAGCTGGTCCACGGGGGTGGCGGCGAAGAAGTACGCCGGCAGGTCCGGGTCCTCGACGAGTGCGCGGTACGCGTCGTGGGCGGCGTCGGAGACGGTGTCCATGGCGGCGTCCCAGCGGGCCAGGTCCTCGTCGGACTGGCGCGGGGCGGTGTGCAGGGCCGAGGCCTGGAGGGTGGCCGCGACGGTCAGCTCCAGGTTCTCGCGGGCCAGCGAGGGGACGAGGTACTTGTCGGAGATGACCTCGCCCTGCTCGGTGACCTTGATCTCGCCTTCCAGGGTGCCCCAGGGCTGGGCGAGGATCGCGTCGTGCGAGGGGCCGCCGCCGCGGCCGACGGTGCCGCCGCGGCCGTGGAAGAGGCGCAGGCGGACGCCGTAGCGGTGGGCGACGTCGCGCAGTCGGCGCTGGGCGCGGTGGATCTCCCACTGGGAGGTGGTGATGCCGCCGAACTTCGAGGAGTCGGAGTAGCCGAGCATGACCTCCTGGACGTCGCCGCGGAGCGAGACGAGGCGTCGGTAGGAGGGGTCGGCGAGCATCTCGTCGAGGATGACGTCGGCTGCCTTGAGCTCGTCGGTGGTCTCCAGGAGCGGGACGATGCCGATCTTGGCCCAGCCGCCGTGCAGGTCGATGAGGCCGGCCTCGCGGGCGAGGACGGCGGCGGCGAAGACGTCGTCGGCGCCCTGGCACATCGAGATGATGTAGGACTCGATGACCTCGGGGCCGAACTTCTCGAAGGCGTCCTTGATGGCGCCGAACACGCCGAGCGTCTTCTGTCCGGCGGCGTCGAGCGGGGCCGGGGTGGGTGCCAGGGGGCGGCGGGAGCGCAGCTCCTTGGCCAGGAGGCGGCCGCGGTAGTCGCGGGGCATGTCCGCGTAGCGCCAGGACTCCTCGCCGAGCCGGTCGAAGAGCTGGCCCAGCGCGTGGTGGTGGGCGTCCGCGTGCTCGCGTACGTCCATCGTGGCGAGCTGGAGGCCGAAGGCGGCCAGGGTGCGGATGGTGCGGTCCATGCGGCCGTCGGCGAAGAGGGCGCCGCGGTGCTCGCGCAGGGAGGTCTGGATGAGGGTGAGGTCGGTGAGCAGCTCGGCGGTGCCGAGGTAGTCGCGGCCTTCCTCGTGCGGGATGCCCTTGGCGAGGCGTTCGCGGGTGTTGAGGAGCTTCTGCCGGATGCAGGTGGCCTTGAGGCGGTACGGCTCCTCGGCGTTCAGCCGCTTGTAGCGCGGGCTGATCTCCGGGAGGCGTTCCAGGTCGGCCTGGAGGGAGGTGAGGAGTTCTTCGGTGACACCGGTGTAGCGGATGGAGTTGGACAGCAGTCCGCGCAGGAAGTCGATCAGTTCCAGGGCGTCGGTGATGCCGTGCTCGTGCTGGAGGATCAGCACGTCCCGGGTCACTTCGGGGGTGACGTTGGGGTTGCCGTCGCGGTCGCCGCCGATCCAGGTGCCGAAGGTGAGGGGGCGGGTGCCGGGCGGGATCTCGATGCCGACGCGCTGGAGCTCGGCGGCGAGGTCTTCCAGGACGTCGCCGACGGCGCCGGCGTGCAGTTCGTCGAGGTAGTAGATCGCGTTGCGTGCCTCGTCGGCGGGTTCCGGGCGGACCACGCGCAGTTCGTCGGTCTGCCAGACGAGGTCGATGTTCTCCGCGAGGCGCAGGTCGTGGCGGCGGCGCTCGCCGGCGCCCGCGACGGGCTCTTCGAGGAGGGCCGCGATGCGGCGCAGCTTGTTCAGGACGCTGCGGCGGGCCGCCTCGGTGGGGTGTGCGGTGAAGACGGGGCGGACGTTGAGGTGCTTGACCGTCTCGCGCAGGTGCTCGGGGTCCGCGTCCTTGAGCATGTCGGCGGTGCGGGCCAGCAGGCCGCCCTCGGCGGCGCGGTGGGCGCGCAGTTCCTTGCCGCGGTGCACCTGTTCGGTGACGTTGGCGAGGTGGAAGTAGGTGGAGAAGGCGCGCACCAGCTTGGCGGCGGTCTCCAGGTCGGTGTCGCCGAGCAGCTCGGCGGCCGCGATGCCGTCGGTGCGGGTGAGAGCCCGGACGCGTTCGACCAGGTCGAGGAGGTCCTGGCCCTCCTGGCGTACGAGGGTCTCGCCGAGGAGGTCGCCGAGGCGGCGGATGTCCGCGCGCAGCTCGGCGTTGGCGGCGCCGGCGGGGGACGTCGCGGAGGCGGTGGTCGAGTGGGCCTGGTCGGCACTGCTCACAGGTGCGGCTCCTTGCAGTGTTTCGAGCGCTACTGGGAGGTGGGCCCCGGGTGCGCGCGGTGGTGCCGTCCCGGATCTGGGTCCGGCGGTGCCACCGCTCCTGATGCGCAGCTCGGGCTGCCCGTGCGGACCGCGCTGTCCGACGACACCAGGATAGGTGGCCCGTACCGGTGACCAGCCCCGTGTGTCAGCAGGCGGGACGGCGGCCTTGCGGCTCGGGCCTCTGGGCCCGGTCGCGGGCGCGCTCCTCTTGCCCCGCGGGGGACCTTTGCCATACTTACGTTGCCGTAGGTTACGCACCCGTAGGGATGTGTGGCCGGGCGGCGCGCCTGCCGACTCCCTCACCCTCAGGGGACACATATATGACCATCAGTCCCGACGTGATCGAGGACGCCCCGGCGTCTTCCGGCGCGTCCGTGCCGTCCGCGACCCTCGGCGGTGAGAACAAGCGGTCCGTGGAGCAGGTCGCGCTGCTGCTGTTCATCACCGTCCCCTTCCTCGCCCTGCTGGTGGCGGTTCCGCTCGCCTGGGGCTGGGGGGTGAGCTGGCTGGACGTGGGCCTGATGGTCTTCATGTACTTCCTGGCCTGCCACGGCATCACGATCGGTTTCCACCGGTACTTCACGCACGGTTCCTTCAAGGCGAAGCGGCCGCTGCGCATCGCCTTGGCGATCATGGGCTCGATGGCGGTGGAGGGACCCCTGGTGCGCTGGGTGGCCGACCACCGCAAGCACCACAAGTACTCCGACCACGAGGGCGACCCGCATTCGCCGTGGCGTTTCGGCGAGACGGTGCCGGCGCTGATGAAGGGCCTGTGGTGGGCGCACATCGGGTGGCTCTTCGACGAGGAGCAGACCGACCAGCAGAAGTACGCCCCGGACCTGATCAAGGATCCGGCGATCCGGCGCATCTCGCGCGACTTCGTCTTCTGGACGATGTTCTCGCTGGCGCTGCCGCCTCTGGTGGGCGGCCTGGTGACGATGTCGTGGTGGGGCGCCTTCACGGCGTTCTTCTGGGGCTCCCTGGTCCGGGTCGCGCTGCTGCACCACGTGACGTGGTCGATCAACTCGATCTGCCACGCGGTGGGCAAGCGCCCCTTCAAGTCGCGCGACCGCTCCGGCAACGTGTGGTGGCTGGCGGTGCTGTCCTGTGGTGAGTCCTGGCACAACCTGCACCACGCCGACCCGACCTCCGCCCGGCACGGTGTGCTGCGCGGCCAGGTCGACTCCAGCGCGCGGCTGATCCGGTGGTTCGAACAGCTGGGCTGGGCGTCCGACGTCCGCTGGCCGTCCGAGGCCCGCATCGACGCCCGGCGCAAGGAAGAAGTGTCGAACGCGGCATGATGGGGGGCGTGGGAAACGACGGCAGCAGTTCCAGCAGCGAGAAGCCCAGGCGCAGCCGCCGGGTCCGGATGACGGGCGCCGAGCGGCGTCAGCAACTGCTGGACATCGGCCGCACCCTGTTCGCCGAGAAGGGGTTCGAGGGCACGTCGGTGGAGGAGATCGCGGCGAAGGCCGGAGTCTCCAAGCCGGTGGTGTACGAGCACTTCGGTGGCAAGGAGGGCCTCTACGCGGTCGTCGTGGACCGCGAGATGCGCCAGCTGCTGGACGGGGTGACGGGCGCGCTGACGGCCGGGCACCCGCGGGAGCTGCTGGAGCAGGCGGCGTTCGCGCTGCTGGACTACATCGAGAGCTACACGGACGGTTTCCGGATCCTGGTCCGGGACTCCCCCGTGGCTCAGTCGACGGGTACCTTCGCCTCGCTGATCAGTGATATCGCCACGCAGGTCGAGGACATCCTCGGCCTCGAGTTCAAGGCCCGCGGCTTCGATCCGAAGCTGGCCCCGCTGTACGCGCAGGCGCTGGTGGGGATGGTCGCACTGACCGGCCAGTGGTGGCTGGAGACGCGCCAGCCGAAGAAGGCGGAGGTGGCGGCGCACCTGGTGAACCTGTCCTGGCACGGGCTGGAGAACCTGGAGGCGAAGCCGCGTCTGGTGGGGCACCGCAAGAAGTGAGCGTGCTCCGCGTTCGCGGTGCGTGAGCGGGGCGCTGCGCCCGGTGCCCGGGGTCGGGAGGCCCCGGGCACCACTGCGTTCTGAACGTGATCAAAAAAGCCCACTTAATGTCTGGACAATGCGCGCCACGCAGGTAGTGTTCGGGTACTCCCGGGGGGGAATGCCGTCTCACGTGCAGCGCAGCACTGCCGCGCGCCGTGGACGAGATCGTTCAGCCCGGTTTCGCCTGACTACCAGGGAGACCTCTTGTCTTTCATGCGCTCCACGCGCTCCGGCCGCATCGCGGCCTGCACCGCCCTCGCCCTCGCGGCGGGGATGCTCCTTTCCGGCACGTCGGCCTCGGCCGCCGAGAAGCCGGTCCCCGCACCGAGGGTCGACCGGTCCCAGGCCGACGTGCGCCCCACGGGCACCAAGCCCCAGGCCCCGTCGACGAAGGCCGCGGCCCGTACGACCGCCGCCACCCCGCTCGCGCCGCTGTTCGACGTGAGCGGCGACGGCTGGTCCGACATGGTGTACCGCGGGCTCAGCGGCCGGTCGTACCTGAAGGACTTCACCGGCGACGACCCCGAGTACTTCGTGGACGGCGCCGCTGCGGGCTCCGGCTACGGCGAGGACTTCAAGGACGTCATCACGGCCGGTGACCTCAACCGTGACGGGCAGCCCGAGCTGCTGACGCTCTCCGTCCACGGCAAGCTGTCCCTCCTGGCTGCGAACAGCGCCGGCACCTACCGCACCGGCTGGTCCGGCAACGGCTGGAACATCTACAACAAGGTCGTCGGTGTCGGCGACCTGACCGGCGACGGCAAGGCGGACCTGCTGGCCCGCACGTACGCGGGCGGTCTCTACCTGTACCCGGGCAACGGCACGGCCGACTCGGGCAGCCCGTTCGGTGCCCGGATCTCCCTCGGCGCGGGCTGGAACGCCTTCTCCCAGATCGTCGGCGGCGGTGACTTCAACGCCGACGGCAAGGCCGACCTCCTGGTGGCCACGCCGGGCGGCGTGCTCTACGTCTACCCGGGCAACGGCGCCGGCGGCTTCGGCAACCGGATCAAGAGCGGCACCGGCTGGAACGTGTACAACCAGCTCCAGACGCTGGTCACCAACGCCGACGGCGGCGGCACCTGGGTCGCGGCCCGTGACTCCGCCGGCATCATCTGGAGCTACAAGGCCAACGCCGACGGCAGCCTCGGCGACCGGGTGAAGATGGGCACCAGCTGGGAGTACACCGACCTGTTCGCCGGCCAGGGCGGCGTCCCCGCGCACGGCCGCTCCGAGCTGGTCGGCCGCACTTCCGGCGGCGCCGTCTACTACTACGGCGGCAAGATGAACGGCGGCTTCTACGACCGCCAGGAGGCCCTGGGCAGCGGCGAGGCGCCGATCAACCAGGTCGGCATGACCGTCACCTCCTCGTTCGGCTCGCTGAACCAGGCCGCGTGGCTCTTCTGGGGCGGCGGCAAGCTCTACATCAACGGTGCCTACGCGGGCGCCGGCTGGGACGTCTTCAACTCCCTCTCCGGTGTCGGCGACATCAACGGTGACGGCTTCGGCGACCTGCTGGCCCGCGACAAGTCCAACGTGATGTGGTTCTACCCGGGCAACGGCAGCGGCACCTCGTTCGGCAACCGCGTCCGCCTCGGCGCCGGCTGGGGCATCTACAACAAGCTGTTCGGCGCCGGTGACGTGACCGGTGACGGCCGCGCCGACCTGCTCGCCCGCGGCACCGACGGCTCGCTGTGGGCCTACCCGGGCAACGGCACCACCAGCTTCGGCGACCGCGTCAAGATCGGCGACGCCGGCTGGAACGGCTTCAAGAAGCTGACCGCGGTCGGCGACATCACCGGTGACGGCCGCACCGACCTCGTCGGCGTCAACTCCGCCGGCACCGCGTTCGTCTACAAGGCGTCGGGCCTCAAGGGCCTGAACACCTTCCAAGGCAACACCAACATCGGTGGCGGCTGGAACGCGTACGCCGAACTGCACTGATCGGCCCCGCTCGTACGAAGGCGCCCCGTCACCGGATCTCCGGTGGCGGGGCGCCTTCGCGGGTACCGCGGCGGTTCAGTGGCCGGCGTGCGGCTCCAGGTCGTGCCGTTCCAGGAACTCGAGCCGGTTGCCCACGGGGTCCTCGGAATAGAACCGGTGGTGGCCCGGCAGGTTGTCGTCCCAGACGACGAGGGCGCCGCGCCGCTCCAGGGCGGCCGCGAAGGCCTTGATGCCCTCGACCCTGAGCCCCGGGTGCGCCTTGCGGGCCGGGCGGAAGTCCTCCTCGATGCCGAGGTGGAGCTGGACCGGCCCGGCGGCGAACCAGCATCCGCCGCGCGCCGCGAGCACCGGCGGCTTGGGGATCTCGGTCATGCCGAGCACCTCGGTGTAATAGGTGCGCAGCCGGTCCTCCGAGCCGGGCGGGGCGGCGAGCTGGACGTGGTCGACTCCGGCGAGCACCTTCATGCCTCCTTGCGGGCTACGGCGAAGATCCGGCGGAACGGGAAGGCGGTGCCGCGGGGGCCCGTGGGGTAGGCCGCGCGGAGCAGGGTGCGGTACTCGGCGAGGAAGGACTCGACGGCCTCCTCGTCGTCGGCCAGCGCGGTGAGCACGGGGCGCAGGGCCGTGCCCTTGACCCAGTCCAGTACCGGGTCGGGTCCTTCGAGCAGCTGGTGGTAGGTGGTCTCCCAGACATCGGCGGCGCAGCCCAGTTCGGTGAACCGCTCCAGGTATCCGGAGGGTTCGAGAATGTGGATGTAGCGGGCTCCGTGTCCGGCGAGCCGGGCCCTCCAGCGCGGGGTGTCGCACAGTTCGGCGAGGATCCGGTGGCTGGGGGCGGTGAAGTTCCCGGGGATCTGGAAGGCGAAGGTGCCGCCGGGGCGCAGTCCGTTGATCCAGGGGGCGAAGGATCCGGCGTGGCCGGGGACCCACTGGAAGGCGGCGTTGGAGACGATCAGGTCGTGGGGCTCCTCCGGGAGCCAGTCGGCGAGGTCGCCGTGGCGGAAGTCGAGCTTGCCGCCGCCGCCGGTGGGGCCCGCGTATTCGGCGTCGGCGCGGTGGAGCATCTCCGGGGAGAGGTCGTAGCCGGTGATGTGGGCTTCGGGCCAGCGGTCCGCGATGAGCGCGGTGACGTTGCCGGGGCCGCAGCCGAGGTCGGCGATGCGGGCGGTCCGGGAGGGGAGCTCGGGTATGCGGGCCATGAGGTCGAGGAAGGGCCTGGCCCGGTGGCCGGCGTGCCGGAGGTACTGCTGCGGGTCCCAGGTGGGGGCGGTGGCCGCGGTGGGTGCTGTGTTCGACGCCGGAATCCTGGCCGGCGCGGTATCGGAATGCATGTTCGAGTCTCCCTGCTGGCGGTGCGGTCGGAATCGGAAGCTGCTCCGGCCCCCTCCATGCCCCATGATGGCGAAGAATATATCTCGACGTCAAGATACTTGGAATCGAGATGCTCGATTTAAAGAGACTTCACGTCGACAGACCCTTTACACTGATCGGCATGGAGGACGAGGTCGACCGACTGGTCGCGGCATGGCGGCGGGAGCGCCCTGACCTCGACGTGGAACCACTCGAGGTACTCAGTCGCGTCAGCAGGCTCGCGCGGCACCTCGACCGCGCCCGCCGACTGGCCTTCTCCGAGCACGGCCTGGAGCCCTGGGAGTTCGACGTACTGACCTCGCTGCGGCGGGCCGGCGCGCCGTACCAGCTCTCCCCCGGCCAACTGCTGACGCAGACCCTGGTGACGTCCGGAACCATGACCAACCGCATCGACCGGCTCGCCAAGAAGGGCCTCGTCGAACGGCTGCCGGACCCCAACGACCGCCGCGGGGTCCTGGTGCGCCTCAGCCCCGAGGGCCGCGACCGCGCCGACCAGGCGCTCGCCGGGCTGCTGGCCCAGGAACGGGCGATCCTGGCCCAGCTCTCGCGGACGCAGCGCGGCGATCTCGCGGGCCTGCTACGCCAGTTGACCGCTCCGTTCGACAACATCCCCGGCTAGGGCCTGCCCCGGCAGATTGGGCAGGTCAGCGGGTCGTACGCCGGCCCGCCGGGCCAGGGCGACCGCCGCGAGCGTGGAGTGCACGCCCAGCTTGCCCAGCACGTTCTGCATGTGGGTGCGGACGGTGTGCGGGGAGAGGAACAGCCGCGCGGCCACGTCCTTGCGTCCCAGCCCCGCCACCATGCAGCGCAGCACCTCGTGCTCCCTGGGCGTGAGGGACTCCACCAGCCGTTCGCTGTCGGTACGGTGCTTGCGCGCCGCGGTCAGTTCGCGGAGCACCCCGGTGAGCAGCGCGGGCGGAAGGTGCGTCTCCTCGCGCAGGACTCCGCGGATGACGGCCAGGAGCCGCGAGAGCGAGCAGTCCTTGGCCACCCAGCCCGAGGCTCCCGCCTGGAGCGCGAGGGCGGCCCGGCGTGCGTCGTCGCGCTCGGCGAGCACGACCGTACGGACCTCGGGGTGGGATACCCGTACGCCTGCCACCAGTGCGATCCCGTCGGCGGTGACGGGTGGGGCGGATGCGGGCTCCCGCTGGGCGGGGACGCCCGCGGGGACGGCGGCCAGGTCGGAGTCGACCAGCAGGACGTCGAAGCGGCGGCCTTCGGCCACCGCGCGTTCGAGGCAGCGCAGCGCGGCGGGGCCACTGCCGGCCGCGGAGACGTCCACGTCCGGTTCGGCCGCGAGCGCGGCGGCGAGAGATTCGGCGAAGATGCGGTGATCGTCGACCACGAGTACCCGGATACGGACCATAAAACCCCCAAGGGTCGGGGAACGGACGACTGCGGGTACGACGCCCGGACCGGGTGATCCGCAGGCGCCGCGGCCGCCGCCGTGACATCTCTGCACTACCCCGGACCGGACGTCGTACCCGACTTGTCTCGACCCCTGAATCAACACCGGCCCCCACCGGTGTCACGCATCAGCGTAGGGCCGCGATCGGCTCGCGGTTGGCCGAATTACAGAAGTTTTCCGAGCGATTTTCCGGCGAGGCGCTTCCGGAGGGGCTCCGAGGTGGCTTGAAAACGACCATGTCCCGCCCCTGGTCGTCCCGTTCCGTCCGGTGGTGTGCCATGGGCAGTTGCGCGGCGGGTATTTCACTCGGCGTGCGCACGCCGGGCGCCCGCGCGCAGCGCCCGGCGAGGGCGCACCCGGAATACGCGCGCGCCCCCACCCCGGTGGGGCGGGGGCGCGGGCGCGGCAGGGGTGGGGCAGCGGTGACTGCGGGCTCAGCCGCGCCGGGCGCGGGTGAAGTTCCAGGCGTCCGTCACGATGCCGGTGAGGTCCGAGCGGGTCGGGGTCCAGCCGAGGCGCTCGTGGGCCGTGCGGGCGGAGGCGACGAGGAAGGCCGGGTCGCCGGCCCGGCGGGGGGCCACGCTCTCGGGAATCTCCTTCCCGGTGACCTTGCGGACCGTCTCGATGACCTCGCGGACCGAAAACCCGCTGCCGTTGCCGAGGTTGCACACCAGGTGCTCCCCCTCGGCGGCGACCCGCAGCGCCGACAGGTGGGCCTCGGCCAGGTCGGCGACGTGGATGTAGTCCCGTACGCAGGTGCCGTCCAGGGTCGGGTAGTCCTCGCCGAACACGGAGATCGACTCCCGCTGGCCGAGGGCGACTTGCAGCACCAGCGGGATCAGGTGGGTCTCGGGGTCGTGCAGTTCGCCGAACTGCCCGTACGCCCCTGCCACGTTGAAGTAGCGCAGCGAGACCGCCGCGAGGCCGTGCGCCACGCACTCCCCCGCGATCATGTGGTCGACGGCCAGCTTCGAGGCCCCGTAGGGGTTGGTGGGCGCCGTGGGCGAGGACTCGGTCAACAGGCCGTCGCCGGGCTCCCCGTAGGTGGCCGCGGTGGAGGAGAACACCAGCCGGCGCACGCCCGCCCCGCGCATCGCGGCGAGCAGGGCCAGGGTGCCGCCGACGTTGTTCTCCCAGTACTTGCCGGGGTTCGCCACGGATTCCCCGACCTGTGAGGAGGCCGCGAAGTGCAGGACCCCGTGGTAGGAGGGGTCCAGGTGCTCGGCGGCGTCCTGGATGCGGCCCTCGATGAACGTGGCACCGGCCGGCACCCCCGAACGGAAGCCGGTGGAGAGGTCGTCGAGGACGGTGACCTCGTGGCCCGCCTCCAGGAGGTGGGCCGCGACCACCCCGCCCACGTATCCGGCTCCGCCGGTGACCAGGTATTTGGAAGACGCCGTCTCGCTCACGTGCCTACTGCCTCTCGCCGGGGAAACGCACGCGCCAAGGGCGTGCTGTCACCGGCATACCCGAATCCGCGCCGCCGGGGAAATCCCGGGCCCCGATCAGAATCCGGATCACAGCCCGGATCAGGTCCGGGACCACGGCCCGGATCACGGCCCGGATCAGGGCCGGGCGCCCCCGGCCGGCGGCAGTCCGGCCCGGTCCAGCAGGCCGGTACGGGCGGCCAGCGCGGCCGCCTCCAGCCGCGAGCCCACGCCCAGCTTCATCAGCACCCGCTGGACGTGCGTGCGCGCGGTGCTCGGCGCGATGGCCATGCCGGCGGCGATGAGCCGGGTGTCCTCGCCCTCGGCGACCCGGACCAGCACCTCCACCTCGCGCGGGGTGAGCAGCCGCAGCAGCCGGCTGCCCTCGTCGTCGGGCTGGGCGGCGGGGTTGAGCAGCTCGGCGAAGGCCCCCTGCAGCAGCTGCGGCGCGATGGCGACCTCCCCCGCCCGGGCCTTGGCCAGGGCCCGCTCCACGCCCTCGATGCGCTCGTCGTGACGTACGTACCCGCAGGCCCCGGCGGCGAAGGCGGCGGCGATCCCGCGCGGGCTCGGCACGGGTCCCAGGACGACCACGGCGATCTGCGGACGCTCCCGCTTGATCCGGACGATCGGCTCGAAGACCCCGGGCTCGGCCGGCGTGGCGGTGCCCAGCAGGCAGACCTCCGGGGCGCGGCTGATGACCAGTTCGGCGGCGCCCGACGCCGGGGCGGCGGCGGCCAGCACCCGGTGGCCGCGCAGTTTCAGGGCCGAGGCGAGCGCCTCGGCCAGCAGCCGGTGCTCGTCGACCACCATGACCCGTACGCCCATTGAGGCACCCACCCCCGCCCTTCTGCCCCGGCAAGCTACACGCTTGTTCGACGGCGCGGTGCGGATACCGCGCAGAAGCCCCCGGAAGGACGGACCTTCCGGGGGCTTCGGGGCTTTCCGGGGGTTCTGGGCGGCTGCCGCTGCCGGTCAGCCCGTCGTGAAGGAGACGAAGGTGTAGTACGGGTCGGTGGCCACGGAGGACTTGCTGCTCACGGCGTCACGGGCGATGAAGAGCTTCCCGTTGCCGTAGCGGTACTCGTGGGCGTCCGGCACGTACTGGGTCTCGGCGCGCTGGGATTCCTTGGTCGACGGGTTCTGCATGAGCAGGGTCTCCTTCATCGTCTTGCCGTCGATGGAGACGACCTGGCCGCCGCCGTCGTAGGGCGGGACCTTGTAGGCGATGAGGTTCGAGCCGTCCATGCGCAGCGGGAACACGGTGTAGCGCTCACCGGCGTCGGCGCGGTCGGTGGTCAGCTTGCCGGTCTCCAGGTCGAAGGAGACGATCTCGTTGGTGCGGCCGGAATCGCTCGCGCCCTTGTGCTCCTCGGTCGGCATGTAGATCCTGCCGTTGCCGACGACCATGTGGGTGCAGTCCTCGACCTCGGTGGCTCCGCACTCGGGGTCGTAGTTGCCCGAGGTCAGCGGGATGCGCGTCTTGAGCTGGCCCCCGTCGTCGACGACGAAGAGGTCGCTGACACCCGTGGCGTTCTTGGAGGTGTCGTTGACGTCCACCGCGACGACCAGCGGCTGGCTGGAGACGATCTGGGCGAAGTCGAGACCGGCGGGGAGCTTGTACGAGGACTTCTGCGCGCCGGTGACGGGGTCGAGGCTCTGGGCGGACAGGGCGTAGTTCGGGTGCTGTCCGCACCGGCGGATCACGGCGAGGGCCGGGCCGCCGGCGTAGCCGAGGTCCTCGCACCGGTCCGCGTCGGTCTTGGCGCCCCACAGGACCTTGCCGTCGGCGAGGTTCCAGGCCGCGCCGCCGCTCAGGCCGCCCGCGGCGACGGTCTGGCCGCTGACGGTGATCTCACCGAAGGTGATCGGCTTGTCGCCGCCGGTCTGGGACTTGGCGGTGGCCTTCCACAGGAGCTTGCCGGAGTTCAGGTCGATGACGCCGACCTGGTTGCACGGCTGGTACTTCTTCTCGGGCGTCGGCAGGGCCTCGTCGAAGAGGATCGCCGTCTTGTTGTCCGACACCCAGCGGCTGGCGCCGCAGATGTTGGCTTCGAGCGGGATCTCCCACTTCTTGGCGCCGTCGGTCAGGTTGTAGCCGACGACCTTGCCCATGTCGGACTTGGCGTAGGTGGTGTCGGTGAGCCAGGAGCCGGGGATCTGGACGATCTCGGAGGACTCCGGCATCGGGACGTTGACCAGGGTCTTCGACTTGGTCTTGGCCGGCGCCTTCTCGGTGCCGCCGCCGCCCGGGGCCTTGTCCTCGCCGGGGCTCGCGCTGCCGCCGGCCACGGGCTGGCCGTCGGAGCCCTTGTCCTCGCCGGAGACGTACCAGAAGCCGCCGCCGACGATGAGGACGATGGCCAGGAGGGCCGCGCCGACGATCATCAGCTGGGTACGGACCTCGTTGCCGCCGGCGGCCGGGGCCGCCGGGCTCTGGGCCGCGTACATGGGCGTGGTGACGGGCTGCGGCTGCTGCTGCGGGTAGCCGTAGGACTGCTCCTGCGGGTACCCGTACGAGGCCTGCCCGGCGGGCGGCCCGGCGGGCGGCCCGGCCGGAGCCGTCGGCGGCTGGGCCGGGGGCGGCGGAGGGCCGGCCGGCTTGGCCGGGGGTGCGGGCGGCGGCGGGGGCGCGGCGAAGCCGCCCGGCGGCGGGTCCTGCGGTGCGCCGAAACCGCCGGACGGCGGCTGGCTGGGGGGCGGCGGGGTACTCATCGGTGCTACTGCCTCTCGGTGGGCGGTTCGGCGGACTGCTCGTGCTCGGGGCGGTCGCTCACTTGCCGAAGACCATCAGGAACTTCTCGCTCGTGTTGTCGGCCTGCAGGCGGGAGGCGGAGACGAACAGCCGGCCGTCCACGTAGTCCACGTACGGGGAGAGGAACGAGCTCTCCACCGGTGCGGCCGGGCCGGACGGGTTGCGCAGGACCGCCGTGGGCGTGCCCCCGCCGGCCGGGATCGTGAGGACCTCGCCGCCCTTCTCGGACTCCGCCTCGCGGTAGACGACGACCTGGCCGCCCGCCGCCTTCAGCGGGGTCAGGGTGCGGCCCTCGCCGGCCGGGGTGCGCCACTTCACCTTGCCGGTGCCGAGGTCGAAGGCGACGATCTCGTTCGGCTTGCCGATGTCGGCCTTGGTGGGCAGGTAGAGGGTGTTCGCGTCGACGTAGGAGGAACCGCAGCTCTGGAGCGAGCGGTTGAAGAGGCCGCCGCAGCCGACCGGGAAGCTGCCTTCGCCGGAGACGGTGGTGCGCTGCTTGCCGTCGGGTCCGAGGACCACGATGGAGCGCTCCTTGCCCTCGCTGTTGCCGAGGTCGAGGACGATCGGGTCCAGCGAGTAGACGTTCTTGACCTGGAAGCCCTTGGGGAGCTTGTAGATCCAGGTGTTCTTGCCCGTGGCCGGGTCGGCGTTCATGACCTGGACGGTCTTGTCGACGTCCTGACAGGTCCCGACGGAGAGCATCTTGCCGTTCATGGCGACGAAGTCGCTGGGCGAGCAGCCCTCTTCCCACTTGTTGTCGAAGAGCTTGTCGCCGGTGCTGACCTTGAACGCGCTGCTCGTGCCCATCCGGTTGACGACGAGGGCGTCGCCGGTGAGGGCGAGGTCGGGGGCGGTCATGATGTCGAAGAGGCCTTCCTTCGGGACCTCCTTCGACCATCCCTCCTTGCCGGTCTTGAGGTCGATCAGCCGCATCTGGTTGCAGTGGGCTTCCTTGGACTCGCCGTTCTTGTGCAGGACGACGGTCTTGCCCTCCGCGGTCATGTCGGTGACCGCGCAGATCTCGGCGGGGAGGGTGAGGGTCCACTTCTCCTTGCCGTCCTTGACCCCGTAGCCGGTGACCGACTTCCAGACGGTCTTGACGACGGTGTCGCCGACGATCCACTGCCCCTTGGAGTCGACGCCCGCACCGGGGCCGTCGATCTTGCTGCTCTTGAGCCAGAGGACCTTGCCCTCGCCCTGCTTGCGGCCGGCGTTGAGGTCCTGTTCCTCCTCGCCGCCGTTGCCGCTGCCGTCGCCCTTGTCCACGGAGGCGGAGGGCGAGGCCTTGTCGTCCGCGGGCGGCGTGGTCTCCTGCCCGATGACCTGGTCGGTGCCCTTGTCCTTGCCGGCGAAGAACGCGAAGTAGCCGCCGGTGCCCAGGACGAGCACGCCGGCGACGGCGGCCGCGATCAGCACGGCGAGCTTCTTCTTCGGATTCGGTCCGCCGGGCGGGACCGGCGGCATGCCGGGGGCCATGTGCGGGGGCGGCGGGAAGCCGTAGCCCCCGGGCGGCTGCTGGCCGTACGGGCCCTGCGGCTGCTGGCCGTACGGCCCCTGCTGCTGGGGCTGCTGCGCGTACGGGTTCTCGCCTTGCGGCGGAAAACCGTAACCGGGCTGCGGGGGTCCCGGCAGGTGCCCGTAACCGGAAGGGTTCGGCGGCTGGTTCGGCGGCTGGGGCGGCTCGGTCATCAGCGCATACCTTCGGCTTCGGGTGTGGGAGGAAGCCCTTTCTATCACTGACGGCGAGAACGACGCCGGGCCGGTCCAACCCCTGTTCCCAAGGGAGGACCGGCCCGTGATGCCGCCGTTATCGGCCAGTTGGGTCCTGTGGGCCCCGGAGGCTACGCATCCTCGGCGAGCTCCAGCCAGCGCATCTCCAACTCGTCCCGGTCCGAGATGAGTTCCCGCAGCTCGGCGTCGAGCTTGGCCACCTTGTCGAAATCGGTGGAGTTCTCGGCGATCTGGGCGTGGAGGCTGCTCTCGCGGTCCGTCATCTTGTTGAGCTGCCGCTCGATCTTCTGCAGCTCCTTCTTCGCGGCGCGCGCGTCCCCGGAGGCCGAGGACTTCCCGGCGGAGGACGGGGCCGGGGCCGGGGCGGCCGCGTCGATCATCTTCTGGCGGCGCTCCAGGTA
Source organism: Streptomyces sp. NPDC006450 (assembly GCF_040612195.1). Lineage (NCBI taxonomy): Bacteria > Bacillati > Actinomycetota > Actinomycetes > Kitasatosporales > Streptomycetaceae > Streptomyces > Streptomyces sp. NPDC006450. The sequence continues at coordinate 132,323 of NZ_JBEXPT010000005.1, forward strand.
CTCGTCGAGGCCGCGCGGCAGCATCCGCAGGCTCGCGTCACCCAGCAGGGCCATGACCGTGTCGGTGGTGCGCTCGATGAAGAACCGGTCGTGCGAGATCACGATCATCGACCCGGGCCAGCCGTCGAGGAGGTCCTCCAGCTGGGTCAGGGTCTCGATGTCGAGGTCGTTGGTGGGCTCGTCGAGGAAGAGGACGTTGGGCTCGTCCATCAGCAGGCGCAGGATCTGCAGCCGGCGCCGCTCACCACCGGAGAGGTCGCCGACGGGCGTCCACTGCTTCTCCTTGGTGAAGCCGAACTGCTCGCACAGCTGGCCGGCCGTCATCTCGCGGCCCTGGCCGAGGTCGACCCGGTCGCGGACGCGCTGGACGGCCTCCAGGACCCGCAGGGACGGGTCGAGTTCGCCGACCTCCTGCGAGAGGTAGGCCAGCTTGACTGTCTTGCCGACGGACACGGACCCGGCGGCCGGCTGGACCTCGCCCTGGGTGCGGGCGGCCTCGGCGAGGGCGCGCAGCAGGGAGGTCTTGCCGGCGCCGTTGACGCCGACGAGACCGACGCGGTCGCCGGGGCCCAGGTGCCAGGTGAGGTGCTTGAGGAGGGTCTTGGGGCCGGCCTGGACGGTGACGTTCTCCAGGTCGAAGACCGTCTTGCCGAGGCGGGCGTTGGCGAACTTCATCAGCTCGGACTTGTCGCGCGGCGGCGGCACGTCGGCGATCAGCTCGTTGGCGGCCTCGATGCGGTAGCGCGGCTTGGAGGTCCGGGCCGGGGCGCCGCGGCGCAGCCAGGCGAGCTCCTTGCGCATCAGGTTCTGCCGCTTGGACTCCTCGGTCGCGGCGATGCGGTCGCGCTCGGCGCGGGCGAAGACGTAGTCGCTGTAGCCGCCCTCGTACTCGTGGACGTCACCGCGCTGCACGTCCCACATGCGGGTGCAGACCTGGTCGAGGAACCACCGGTCGTGGGTGACGCAGACGAGCGCGGAGCGGCGTTCCTGGAGGTGCTTGGCCAGCCAGGAGATGCCCTCGACGTCGAGGTGGTTGGTGGGCTCGTCGAGTACGAGGAGGTCCTGGTCGGCGATGAGCAGCTTGGCGAGCGCGATGCGGCGGCGCTCGCCGCCGGAGAGCGGGCCGATGACCGTGTCGAGGCCCTGCCCGAAGCCGGGCAGGTCGAGGCCGCCGAAGAGGCCGGTCAGCACGTCGCGGATCTTGGCGTTGCCGGCCCACTCGTGGTCGGCCATGTCCCGGATGATCTCGTGCCGGACGGTCGCCTCGGGGTCGAGCGAGTCGTGCTGGGTGAGTACGCCCATCTGCAGGCCGCTGTTCTGGGTGACCCGGCCGGTGTCGGGCTCCTCCAGCTTGGCGAGCATGCGGATGAGGGTGGTCTTGCCGTCGCCATTGCGGCCTACGACACCGATCCGGTCCCCCTCGGATACGCCGAGGGAGATGCCGTCGAGCAGGGTACGAGTGCCGTACACCTTGCTGACTGCCTCGACATTGACCAGGTTGACGGCCATCAGGAGCGCTCCAGGGAAGGGGTGTGGATCAGCCCCTCAGCCTAACCCTCCGCGAAGTGCCGGACCGTTCCACCAGCAGCCAGCCGCCCAGCGCCATGCCGATCGCGGCGGGCGCGGTGACCGGGAGCGCGATCAGGGTGGCGCTGTGGCCCTCCAGCAGCCCGCCGAGGCCGGTCGTGGAGAGCCCGAGGACGCCGAGGAGGCAGAGCGCGGTGCCGAGGGCGGCGCGGGGGCCCGAGCCGGAGCCGGAACCCGTGCGCCCGGTGCTCGCGGCGGGCGCCTCGAAGCGTCGGAAGACCGCGACGAGTACGCAGGTCAGCGCGGCGGCGGCGAGGAACCGGACCGGGACCTGGGCCCACCAGGCCGCCCCGGCGGGCTCGGGCAGGGCGAAGCCGAGGCCGAGCTGGGCGGCGTAGACGGCGAGCATCGCGGTGAGGTGCCAGAGGAAGGCCGTCATGGCGACCCCGTTGGCGGCGACCACCCCGCGCCAGACCCGGGGCCGGGCCAGCCAGGCGCCGGCGGGGCCCCTGAGCAGTTCCACGGCGCCCACGAGCCAGATCCCGTGTGCGAGCAGCGCCAGGGTGGGCGGGGCCATGTTGGAGACCTTCTCGCCGGGCATCCCGACCATGGACAGCGGGTACGGCCCGTACGCCACCAGCAGGACGGCCCCGGCCAGCCCGGCGGCGGCGAGGGCGCCGGGACGGCGGAGCTGCCCACGGCCAGGGCCGGTGGCGCGCAGGAAGCCGAGCTGGTGGACGGCGAGCCAGACGAAGGCGAAGTTCAGGAATTCGGCGTACGGGACACCGCCCGCGAAGCGCAGCAGATCGACGGCGGCGGCAGCCGCGACCAGAGCCCCGAACGCGGCCCAGCCGCAGCGCTCGTGCAGTCTCAGCAGCGGCGGGGTGAGCGCGACCATGGCGAGGTAGATCCCGATGAACCACAGCGGCTGCGTGACCAGCCGGAACGCCGCCCCGGAAAGGCGCCCGCCGCCCCCGCCGAGGAGCTGCGCGGTGAGGGCGGCGGCGGTCCAGACGGCGACGAACACGAGGGTGGGCCGCAGAAGGCGCCGGAGCCGGGCCCGCAGGAAGGCGGCGTAGACCGGGCCCTCGGTCCGCCGTGCGAGGGCCCGGTAGGACAGGGCGTGCGAGAACCCTCCGACGAAGAAGAACACCGGCATGACCTGCAGCGCCCAGGTGAGCACCTGGAGCGGCGGCACGACGGCGAGCAGGTTCCCTATGCCGTCGCCGCTGACGGCGGCCATCAGCCAGTGCCCGGCGATGACCGTCCCGAGCGAGGCGACCCGGAGCAGGTCGACGTACCGGTCCCGCGTGGCGGGGGTGGCGGCGGCGAGCGCGGAGGCGGTGTGTCCCATGCCCCCACGGTCGCGCGGGCGGGGCCGGGGCCGTCAGAGCGCCCGTACTCACGTCGGATCTGAGTACCGGCGAACGGCCGCGCACCGCGGACGCGGCGACGGCCTGTGCACCTCCGGCGGAGTGGCACAGGCCGTCGTCGCACGGGCCCCGGAATCAGCAGCGGTGTCCGATCCCGGACGGGGCCCCCACGTGTTCACCGGTCAGGGGGCGTCCGCCGACACGATCCGCGCGGGAGCGCCCGGCATCACGGGGGCGGCCTGCAGCGTGGCGGTGCGCTTCGGGGCGGCGGGCGCGGCGGGAGCGGCCGCCGGGGCTGCCGGAGCGACCGCCGGGGCGGCGGGCGCGGCCGCGGGAGCGGCGGGCTGCACCAGCAGCGGCTCGGCCGCCTGCTGGAGGGTCGTCGCGCCGCCGTTGGTCAGGACCACCGTCGGGTTGAGGATCCGCGTGAGCGAGAGGTCCGAGACGTCCGCGACGTCCGAGACGTTGAGGTTGTCGAGGATGGAGGCCAGCGGGTCGGCCGCGTGAGCGGGCGCGCCGCCGAAGAGGAGGGCCGAGCCGGCGAGGGCCCCGATCATGGAGAGTCGATTGATCTGCATGCCCGGAAAACGCACGGCCTAGCGCCCGGTCACCGCCCCTTCCCCCGCCATTCCCCCGTTCGGCCCACGACAACCCCCCGTCCGGCCCATGCACCCCCGTCTACGGGATTCCGCAGAACGGCGAGCGGCCCGGGTACGTCCCTGGCCGCGGGCCCCGGACGTCGGGCCTGAGGGCTCGGGCCGCAGGTCCAGCCCTCGGGCCCCAGGTGCAGCCCTCAGGCCGCAGGTCCAGTCCTCGGGCCGCAGGTGCAGCCCTCAGGCCGGCAGGACCGTCGCGCCCTGGGCCGGGCCGGTGGCCGTGTGCGTGCTGCGGCAGGTGCCCGAGGCGTCCAGCGCCGCCGCCACCTTCACCGCGGACTCCGCGTCACGGACCAGGAAGGCCGTCGTAGGACCCGAGCCGGACACCAGCGCGGCCAGGGCTCCGGCCTCCGTACCCGCCGCGAGGGTGTCGGCCAGCGACGGCCGCAGCGAAAGGGCCGCGGGCTGGAGACCGTTGGTCAGGGTGGCGGCCAGCTCGTCCGGGTCGCCCGAGGCCAGGGCCGCGAGGAGCGCCGGGGAGGCCTGCGGAGCGGGGACCTCCGTACCGGCGGTGAGCCGGTCGAACTCGCGGAACACCGCCGGGGTGGAGAGCCCGCCGTCCGCCACGGCGAACACCCAGTGGAAGGTGCCGGCCGGCACCGGGGTCAGGATCTCCCCGCGTCCGGTGCCCAGCGCAGCCCCGCCGACCAGGCTGAAGGGCACGTCACTGCCCAGCTCCGCGCAGAGGGCGAGGAGTTCGCCGACCGGGGTCTGCAGACCCCAGAGGGCGTCGCAGGCGAGCAGGGCGGCCGCCCCGTCGGCGCTGCCGCCGGCCATGCCGCCCGCCACCGGGATCCGCTTCTCGATGTGGAGGTGGACGTCGGGGCTCAGCCCGGCCCGCTCCGCCAGGATCTCCGCGGCCCGGGCCGCGAGGTTGGTCCGGTCGAGCGGCACCTTGCCGGCGTCCGGGCCGGCGCAGGTCACGGTCAGCTCGCCGGCCGCGGTCGCGGTGACCTCGTCGAAGAGGGAGACGGCCAGGAAGACGTTCGCCAGGTCGTGGAAGCCGTCCGGCCGGGCCGCGCCCACCGACAGCTGGACGTTGACCTTCGCGGGGACCCGTACGGTGATCGTCCCGCTCACAGTGCGGGCCTCTCCGCCGGGGGCTTGTGCTCGGCGATCGCCGCGAACTCCTCGACCGTCAGGGATTCGCCGCGGGCCTGCGGGGAGACACCGGCGGCGACCAGCGCCGCCTCGGCGCCCGCCGCGGACCCGGCCCAGCCGGACAGCGCCGCGCGCAGCGTCTTGCGGCGCTGCGCGAAGGCGGCGTCGACGACCGCGAAGACCTCGGCCTTGGAGGCGGTGGTCTTGACCGGCTGCGCCCGGCGGACCAGGGAGACGAGTCCGGAGTCGACGTTCGGCGCGGGCCAGAAGACCTTGCGGCCGATGGCACCGGCCCGCTTGACGTCCGCGTACCAGTTGGCCTTGACGGACGGGACCCCGTACACCTTGTTGCCCGGCTCGGCGGCCAGTCGGTCGGCGACCTCGGCCTGCACCATGACCAGGGTCCGCTCGATGCTCGGGAAGCGGTCGAGCATGGTGAGCAGGACCGGCACGGCCACGTTGTAGGGGAGGTTCGCGACGAGCGCGGTCGGCGGCGGGCCGGGCAGCTCCTTGACCAGCATCGCGTCGGAGTGGACCAGCGCGAAGCGGTCCTTGCGCTCCGGCATCCGCGCCTCGATGGTGGCGGGCAGCGCCGCGGCCAGGATGTCGTCGATCTCGACGGCGACGACCCGGTCGGCGGCCTCGAGCAGCGCGAGCGTCAGCGAGCCCAGCCCGGGCCCGACCTCGACGACCACGTCGTCCGGCCGGACCTCGGCGGTGCGCACGATGCGGCGCACCGTGTTGGCGTCGATGACGAAGTTCTGGCCCTTCTGCTTCGTCGGCCGTACGCCGAGTACGGCGGCCAGCTCACGGATGTCGGCCGCCCCCAGGAGGGCCGACATCTCGGGCGGGGAGGTCTCGGACGGGGAAGTCTCCGGCGTACAAGGTGCCGGTACGGCGGGTTCGGGCTGCTGCTCTGCGGTGCTCACCGATAAAGGGTACGGCCGCAGTGTGGCCAGGGACTCGCCCCCCGCTGCACGTAGAGCTTCTTCGCCCGGTACGTCTGTTCCGGGCCCGGAGCGTCCTGCGGGCGGCCGCTGCCGCCGAGGGCCTGCCAGGTCTGCACGTCGAACTGGTAGAGCCCCCCGTACGTGCCCGAGGGGTCCGTGGCGCCGGGCCGGCCGCCCGACTCGCAGCGGGCCAGCGCGCCCCAGTCGAGGCCGTCGGCGCCCTGGACGGAGGTGGGCAGGGGCTTGGTGCCGACCTTGACGAGCTGGCTGACGGGCTCGCGGACGGTCTCCTCGGCGATCCTGCGGGGCTTCTGCCGGACCCCGTTGACGGTGCGCAGGCTGTACGTGACCCTGCGCGCCCCGGGCCGCCCCGAGCGCTCGACGACTTCGGTGCCGGCGAAGAGGGCGGCGTCCTTGACCCTCTCGGTCGCGTAGGGGATGCGTTCCTCGCGGATCTCGCGCGTGCCGGTGATGCGGAGCACGGTGACGGTCTGGCCGTCGCGCGGGAAGGAGCCGGCGGGCACGGAGGTGGTGTCCTGGCCGTGGAGGGTGATCCCGGCCTCGTCGAGGGCCTCCTGGACGGTGGCGGCGTTCGTGCGGATCGCGCGCTCGCGGCCGTCGGCCATGAAGGTGATGCTGCGTTCGGTGCGGACGGCGAGGGTCAGGCCGGTCCGGGGGACGGGGGCGGTGCGGGGCGCGGAGAGGTAGGCGCCCTCGGCGCGGATCCCGAACTGGCGCAGTGCGCCGTCCACGGTGCGGGCGGTGGTCCACACCTGGCGGCGCTGACCGTCGAGGGTCAGGCTCAGCGGGCGGCCGTAGCGCAGGACGATCTCGTCCCCGTCATCGAGGACCTCCGCCCCGGCCGGGGCGACGAGGTCGTGGGGGCCGACGCCGAGTCCTTCGGCGGCGAGCAGTTCGTCCACGTCGTCGGCGAAGGTGTGCAGGGTCCGCGGGACTCCGTCGACGGTGAGGCGTACCGCCTTGTCGGCGGCGACGAAGGCGGTGGTGCCGCCCGCCAGGAAGGCGACGACCAGGGCCTGCGGCACGATGCGCCGCCAGGTGTCGCGGGGAGCGGGGGCGGCGCTCCGGCGCCGCCGTGCTCCGGCGGCGGGTCCGGGGCCGGGCCCGGCCGGCGCGGGCACCGTGGCGATCCCGCCCGCGGCCCCGCCTCTGCGGCGCCCGGTCCCCGCGGGGGCCGGTCCGGCCGGGGCGGGATCGGTGTCCGGGGACGCCGCCGGCGCGCTGCGACGGCGGCGGCCGGTGGCCGGTGCCTCCGGCTCGGGGGCGAGGTCCGGC